>JAWLHT010000049.1:12157-21313 GCA_041690195.1 Candidatus Latescibacterota bacterium | reverse complement strand
CAGTCGTACGCTGTGAACTTCTCGTCAACCGGCGGAAACGGCGGTGTCATGGGAATGTATATCAACAGCATGGAATACCGGTTCAACGCTCCGCTCATCATGCGGCTCAAGGTGGCTTACCAGAGCCAGACCGGAATGCTCTTCGGGAATCGTCAGGAGTACACCGGACTTCCCAATTCTCAGAACGGCCGGTTGTATGTACCCACGTTCGATATCATTTACAAGCCATGGAAAAACACCACGTTCGCCTTTTCCTATCGTGACTATTCCGGCATGAACGGCATGTACGGTTCGCCTTACAGCCGGAACGGCCGTTACGGATACGGATACGGCAGCCCCTTCAACGGTGGGTTCGACTACGGCTTTGACATGCACATGTACAACATGCTTTATGGATACGATCAGTTTGAAAATACGGCGAAGAGGTAGCATCGGTATCAGTGCGGGATTGGCCGGGCGCATGGGCGTGTGAGAGCAAAGGGAATATCGATGGGGATCCATAGGAATCTATGTGTCCCCTTTTTTGTTGTGACGGGAGAGTTGCGTGAGTCGTGGATTCATCGTTGTGGCGGTTGTTTCCGCGCTGGTGCTGGCCGCTTCAGGGCTGATTGCCCATGAGAGCCTGTCGCGTTTGTCAGGAGTTCAGCGGGGAATGGAAACGGACGCCGCCGCGGATTTCCCGTCGGCAACTCCTGCCGACACCTTGCCGGCAGTGCGGATTTCGGTTCTGAACGGGTGCGGACGGCCGGGAATCGCCTCCGTGTTTGTGCAGAAGCTGCGCAAGGATGGCATGGATGTGGTAAACGGCATGGGAGGTAATGCCGATTCTTTTGAATTCGACCGGTCTGTTGTGGTGGACCGGCGCGGCAGGCCGGAGTACGCCGAAGCGGTGGCCCGCTCCCTCGGAATAGAAGTCATTCTCGACCAGCGCTCCGAAAGTCCGTATCTGATCGAGGATGTGGTGGTCGTTATCGGACGGGACTGGGATACATTGCTCTTTCCCGGGAAGGAGATATCGGATTGATAGAAGAAAAACAGACGGTCGACGCCCTTGAAACGGTAGATCGAATCACGCAGTTGATCGTGGACAAGAAGGGCAGCGATGTTGTGGTGATTGATCTGCGCAACGTCACCAGTGTGGCGGATTTTTTCGTGATCGCCACGGGAAATTCCAATGTCCATGTCAGAGCTATTGCCGATGAGGTGCGGGACAAACTCCGGAAGGAGTGGCGAATCCATCCCTGGCATGTCGAGGGGGAGGAGGGAGAGCGCTGGATTCTCATTGACTATGTGGACATCGTGGTGCACGTGTTCGATCGCCAGACACGGGAATTTTATGATATCGAGGGACTCTATCGAGACGCGTCGTTTCGCCGAGTAAAATCGGAAGAATAGGTTTTCGTTCACCGGTGATTCCCGGACCGGATTTCTCATGGCGCGCGGCGAGTCCGGGGACCTGAAAAAATGGAGAATACGCAGCATGAGTATTGTGGTGGTGGGGTCCATCGCCTTTGACGATGTGCAGACCGCGAATGGAGCGGTGGCGAACGCTTTGGGTGGGTCGGCGCTGTATTTTTCAACCGCGGCTTCACTGTTCTGCCCGGTTCACCTGGTCGGTGTAATCGGCGAGGATTTTCCCCATGAGGAAATTGCTTTTCTCAATGCCCGCGGGGTGAACACCGAGGCCCTGGAAATCGTTCCGGGCGGTCAGACATTCCGGTGGTCGGGGGTGTACGAGACCGATATGAACAAACGCCGGACAACGAATCTCGCCCTGAATGTCTTCTCGACTTTCAACCCGGTGCTGAACAGCGCCTGCCGGAAAACCGGCTACGTTTTCCTGGCCAACATCGACCCGGAATTGCAGGAGCGGGTGCTTGACCAGATCGAGTGCCCGGAGTTCGTGGCGCTGGATACCATGGAATGCTACATTCTGCAGAAGCCCGAGGCGCTCAAGCGGGTGCTCCGGCGGGTGGATCTGTTGTTCATAAACGATTCGGAAGCCCAGATACTCACCGGATTGTACAACATCGTGGCTGCGGGACGAGCGCTTCTGGACCTGGGTCCCCGGTATGTCGTGGTGAAGAAGGGCGAACATGGATCCCTGCTCATGTCCCGGGAAGAGTCCTTTGTGGTTCCCGCATACCCGGTGCATGAGGTTGTCGATCCGACCGGAGCGGGAGATACCTATGCCGGAGCCGCCATGGGATACCTCGCTCAGGTTCGTACGCCGGATATGGCTTCCATCCGCCGGGCGGTAGCGTATGGCGGAATTGTCGCCTCCTATCTGGTGGAGGGATTCAGTCTGACCACGCTCCGCCACCTGACCCGTGAGGATGTTGACCGTCGGCTGGACCTTTTTCGAGCCATGACCCTTTTCTGAGGAGACGTTCATGCCGGTGAGTACCCTCCGCTGGGCGGGGCGGGGTCTTGAAATTATCGATCAGCGTGTGCTTCCCCGTTCGGAAAAACGGATGATTCTTGATTCGGTGAGTTCGGTGTGTGAAGCGATACGGACTTTGGCGGTGCGCGGAGCCCCGGCCATCGGGGTGGCCGCCGCTTATGGTGTCGTGGTCGCCGCCCGGGAACGTCTCGATGAATCCCATGTGCGGTCCTCCATCCGCACCCTTCGCTCGACCCGTCCCACCGCGGTGAACTTGTTTTACGCACTGGACCGCATGGAAGATGCGGTGGCCGATGCGTTTGCGTCGAGTGATCCAGTCGGCGGTCTCCTGGAACGGGCCCATGCCCTGTATGAGGAGGATCTGCGCATCTGCCGGGAGCTTTCCTTACACGGAGCCGAGCTTCTTTCCGATGGCGATGCCGTGCTCACCCACTGCAACGCCGGAGGCCTGGCAACTTCCGCCTGGGGAACCGCTCTGGGAGTGATTTATGCCGCGGTTGAGCAGGGCAAGAGCATTCGAGTGTTTGCCGACGAAACCCGTCCGCTTTTGCAGGGATCGCGTCTTACCGCCTGGGAGCTGCACCGGAACGGTATTCCCGTGACGGTGATCTGTGACAACATGGCCGCGGTGGTGATGCGTCAGGAGAAGGTGAATTGTGTTGTCGTCGGGGCGGACCGCATTGCCGCCAACGGCGATACGGCGAACAAGATCGGCACCTACGCGCTCTCCATACTCGCCCGCGAGCACGGCGTTCCGATGTACATTGCGGCTCCCCTCACCAGTTTCGACTTCAGTCTGGTTTCCGGCGCGGACATTCCCATCGAGTTACGCGACAGCGCGGAAATTCACACCATCGGTGGGACCCGGATTGCGCCGGAGGGAGTGGAGTTCTATAATCCCGCGTTCGATGTGACTCCCGCTGCCAATATTTCCGCCATTATTTCTGAAATGGGGGTGGCGCGTTCGCCTTTCGGCCCCGAGCTGGAGGCGTGGCGGGTGAAGAGTGGAGGGTAAAAGGAAGGCACGCAGGGGCGAAGGCACAGCGGCACAAAGGGAAGTTGCGTCCATAATTCAAAGCCCCAAGTCGGTCTGTTTCCTCCGTGCGCATCGTGTCTCTGTGGTGAACTCTTTTCTTTCTTTATCCCGTATCTTTCCTTTGCGTTTTCGCGTCTTGTCGTAAGATAAATCTTCTCTCCTTTGTTCTCCGCGTCCCTGCGAGAAACGCATTTGGGGCGGGGGGAGGATGCATGCTGGTGATCGGAACATCGGGGTTCAGCTTCCGGGACTGGAAGGATGTATTTTACCCCGCGGACCTGAAACCGGATGGTTATCTGTCCTTCTATGCGGAACATTTCGGGGCGGTGGAAATAAATACCACCTATTATGGTGTTCCCAAACCGTCGGTTTTCGAGCGGATGCTGCGGAATGTCCCGGAGACATTCGAGTTTCTGGTGAAGGCGAATAAAAGCACTACGCACGAAGGTGCAGACGCCGATATCCACGGAACTTTTGCCGAATCCATTCGTCCCCTCAAAGAAGCGGGCCGTCTCTCCGGCATCCTGGCCCAGTTTCCCTGGAAGTTCCGCAATGACGCCCGGAACCGTCGCTATCTTTCCGAACTGGCCGGCCGTTATCGGGACGCGCCGTTTTTTGTGGAATTCCGTCACAACACCTGGAACCGTGATGAAGTGTACCGTTTTCTCCGGGACCTCGGATTGCTTTTCGTGAGTGTGGACGAACCCCGCATTGGCGAGATGATGCCGCCGGTGTGCCGGGCAACCGGTGATCTGGCGTATGTAAGATTCCACGGCCGCAACGAGGGGGCGTGGTGGGCCGATTCGGCCAATCGCTACAACTACCTGTATACTCCCGAAGAACTGGATGAGTGGGTGACAAAGGTCGAGTCCCTGGAAAAATCGGTCTGGAAGCTGTACGCCTTTTTCAATAACTGTCACCAGGGATACGCTGTCAGGAATGCGCTCATGTTCCGGGATTTGATTGAAAAACGGAAACGGCGTGGCGCCGGTGAACAGGTATGATTACGGTACGATTGGGAACCGAGCCGTGGACCGCGGGAAAATTGCCGGACCGGAGGTTCCCTCCGGTTTGGGATGGTATGATAACTGTCACCCCTGATGAGATAAGAGACCTGATGATTACTCGTTTGCCCGATTACCATATTCACACCACCCTCTGCAAACATGCCGAGGGGGATATGGAAGCCTATGTCGAGCATGCCCTGGCGACCGGTCTCTGGGAAATCGGGTTTGCAGACCACATGCCGGTGATGCCTGAACCCCAGTTCTGCATGGGATGGGAAGATGTTCCCCTTTACCTGGACCGCGTTTGCGATCTCCGCGACCGGTACCGCGACCGTATTACCATACGGCTTGGGTGTGAAATGGATATCGTCCCCGGACGGGAATCCGAGATTCGGGACATCATCGCCGGGGCAAGGTTCGACTATGTCATCGGCTCGGTGCATTATCTCGATGGGTGGCCATTCGACCAGGAAAAATACCGGGAAGTCTTTGAGACGAACGATCTGGCGGGCATTTACAACCGCTTTTTCGACTGCATCGCCGCGGCGGCTCGAACCGGTCTCTATGATATTGCGGGCCATGTGGACAATATCAAACGCATGGGATACCGTCTTCCGGCGGATGAAATGAACGGGTTCTATGAGCAGACCGCCTCCGTGCTCCGTGAAATGGATTTGGCTGTGGAGCTGAACACGGCCGGACTGGACAGCGCCGCTCTGGAAACCTATCCGTCCCTTGAGTTTCTCCGGGTGCTCCGGCGATATGAAATTCCGGTTACGCTTGGTTCCGATTCCCATCGTCCGGAGCAGGTGGGGCGGTATTTCTCCCGCGCTGTTGAGCTTCTCCTCGAAGCAGGATACGACCGGGTGGCGTTTTTTCGGAACCGCGAACGTATTCTGCGGCCGCTCTCCCCGTCTACCGGCGGAAAGGAATCGGCATGACCCGCGTGAAAGCCCCGGCGCTGGCTATTCTATCCTCGGCGCTCCTGACCCTGTCCTTTCCCCCGTTCGGTTTCGGCTTTCTGGCCTGGGTGGCCCTGATTCCGTTGCTTTTCCTGGTGGAATCCCGCTCCGTCCGGCGAGTGTTCCTCTGGTCGTGGGCTTCCGGGACGGTTTTTTATCTCGCCACGGTCGCCTGGATGAGCTATGTTACCTGGGCCGGAATGGTTCTCGCGGTGATTGTGCTCGGAATGCTCCATGCATTGCCGTTTGCCGGCGCCCGGCTGGTTCGTGAGGTGTACCCCCGTTGGGGGCTCATTTCGCTCCCGTTTTTAGTCGCCGGCCTGGAATGGATCCGTTCCTTCGACGCGCTGGCCTTTCCCTGGATGATTTATGGTAATTCCCAGGCGCCCTACCCCATCCTGATTCAGTTCGCTGACATAACCAGCGCCTTCGGTGTTTCCTGGTGGGTGGTCATGGTGAATGCGGCTCTTTTCCTTCTGATGCGGAAGCGGAGCGTGGGGCGGGCCGCATTCGCCGGTCTCCTGTTCCTGGTTCCCGTGATGTACGGGGGAGCAGTCATGCACTCCGCGCCCCGCAATGCGGAAACACTGCGGGTCGCTCTGGTCCAGGGAAACGTGGGAATAGACGAGAAGTGGGACGACGGCATGACCCTGTGGAACACCGAACTCTACCGTTCCATGAGCCGAAAAGCCGCCGAAGAACGCCCGGACCTGTTTGTCTGGCCGGAAACCGCGATTCCCGTGTATCTCCTCGAATCACCGACATACCGGTACATGGTGCAGTCTCTCGCCGATTCCACCGGTATTCCCATTCTGACCGGGCTTCCATCCATGAATATGGACACACGCGAAACCTGGAATTCCGCCGGTCTCTTCCTGCCGGGCAACTATGATGTCCAGAGATATCACAAGATGCATCTGGTTCCCTTTGGCGAGGCATTTCCGCTCGATGACGTTTTTCCCCAGCTTCGGAACATCGATTTGGGGCAGGCCAACTGGGACGAAGGCAAGGAGCGGGTGGTTTTTTCGTCCCCCTCTCTTCCTCCGTTCCACGTGGCTATCTGTTTCGAGTCCATATTCCCCGACCTGAACCGTGCGTTTATCCAAAAGGGTTCCCGTTTTATCGCGGTGATCACCAATGATGCCTGGTTCGGGCCGAAAACCGCGCCAATCCAGCACGCCATGATCTCCGTTCTGCGGGCGGTCGAGTTTCATCGTCCGGTGGTGCGGTGCGCAAATACCGGCATATCTATGTTCATCGATCCTTACGGCCGTATACAGGAACGTACCGGAACGTTCGAGAGGACTTTCATCGTTGGTGACATCACCCCGAGGAGCGACCTCACGTTCTATGCCCGGTTCGGAAATGTGTTCAGCCTGGGGTGCGTTGTTTTTTCTTTGGTCGTTATCGGAGCGTCCGTTTTCAAACGGCGGCACAAAACTTCGGGGGCTGTATGAATTACCGGTTTTCTCTGGTGGTATGCATGTTCTTGGCCGGTTTCTTCGGAAACGGAACGGTTGATGCCGCGAATTATCCGGATTGGGACGGTCACACTCCCTTCTATGCCATGAATGATGTTATCGAGTACCAGGGGAAAGTCTATGGGACCTCCCGGGGAGGCATCTTTCGCTATGACCCGGAATCGCGTGAATACACCCTGTTCTACAAGAATCACGGGCTGGATTCCAATGATGTCCAATGCGTGGCGGCAACGTCCCGGTATATCTTTTTCGGATTCGCGACCGCGGGGCTGATCCGCTTCGATCCCGAGACGGAGCGGTTCGAGAGTATCCGTTACCCCGAATACGTACCAAACCGAATCGGCATCCGCTCCATAACCGTTCGCGATGATTCCACTTTGTTTGTCGGGCATACCGAGGGATTTGACATCATCAATCTGCGGACGGAGGAAGTGCGCACGGTAAGCCGGCTCGGGTCCATCGCGGTGGGCACTTCGGTGAATGATGTCGCGGCTATCCACGGGAAGATCTGGGTCTGTACGCCCCTCGGACTCGCTGTCGCCGAAGAGGACAATCCCAACCTGGATATCCCGGACAGCTGGAAAGTCTATGTTTATTCCTATTTCTCCACACCTTCGGCCCTGAACTGCATCATGCACCTGAAGAATGATATCGAGGATACGGTGTATATAGGAACCCAAGACCGGGGAATCGTCTACTTCGACGAAGAGCAGGACCGGTTCTACGAGACTGCGGCGACTGACAAGTACCTTGCGGTTCACGATATGGCGGCGGGACTCGGACTGTTCTGGGGGGTCTCCAGCCGCGGCCTCATCAACCGGCGGGTCAGACTCTGGTCTTTTTCGGACAGTTCATTTGGTGACGGCGTGGCGATGTGGGGAAACGAAGACCGGATGTGGGTGGCTACGAGCGGGAACGGCCTCCAGTGCTACACCGACAGCGGATATGTCGATGTCGCTCCGGTTCCCGGACCGAATAACACCTCGTTCCGCAGCATCGAAATCGGTGATGACGGTTCGGTGTGGACCGCCTCCGGCTACCGTCACAATGTCGGCGATCTCCTCCGCTTCAAAGACGGCAAGTGGTCCCGGTTTTTCAAGGGGAGCCTGAGCCAGCAGTATGCGCCGAACGGACTCGCCATGGACCGGGACGGAAATCTCTGGATTTCGCTTTGGGGACGCAACGACGGTGGGCCGAGCGGCATTCTGGTTGTTCCGGACGCCGCGAACGCTGTGCCGGATAGCGCCCTTGTCGTGCTGAATCCGGAGCGTGATGTCATTAAGGGCACGATTGCGACGTATTATGTAGTTTGCACCGATGTCAGACGGGACAGCCGGGGAAACATGTGGGTGGCGAATTATCAGATGAACCAGCCGGACGGCGAAGGGGGAAAGCACCATAACATTGAGGATGTTCCTTCCTCCGGAGCGGTGGTTCTGGATGGCTTTCCGCTCACGAAATACCGTCATTTCTCCCCCAAGAGCGGAGACCTGGAAACCGCAAAGGTCTCCTGTATCTGGGCTGATGACGACGGATGGCTGTGGGTAGGGACCATGGCGAGTGGTCTCCGGGCGGTAAAATACGGCGATGACCCGTTCGGTGATACCCCTTCCTCCCGTAAAATCGGACTCAAACTGTCCGACGGTTTGAGCAGCTTGACGGTCAATGCACTCCATCATGATGCGGATGGAATGATCTGGGTGGGAACCCAGGGAGGGCTGGACCTGGTACGCAAGACCACCAGCGGCGGGCTGAGCGTGGAGTCGATGAGCAATCTTATCAGCGGCGCGGCGCTGGAGGTGAACTCCATCGAGGTTGACCGCTTCAACAACAAATGGATCGCAACCTCCAACGGGCTGGTGCGGATCAATCCCGCCAACGATGCCTCCACGGTGTTTACAACGGCGAACAGCGGCCTTTTTTCCAATGTCATATACAATGTCAAATATGACGAGAAGAGGGATGTGCTCTGGATCGGGACCGATAATGGGGTGAACACCTACACCCCTCTGGGCAGCCAGGGCGGGAACAGCAGCCGGGTGGTCCGGGTCTATCCCAATCCGTTCTCGATCTGGGGGAGCGATTCCCGCTGTACGTTCGATAACCTTGTGCTGAACGGGAAAGTCGGCATATACACCTTCAGCGGCGAACTGGTGCAGGAACTCGCTGTCCGGGATGTTTCCGCCAAGGGAACTCCGTATGCGGTGTGGGACGGGCGCAATTTCAAGAACCAGCCGGTCGGGTCGGGAGTGTATTTCATCGTCGG
>JAWLHT010000049.1:1602-12147 GCA_041690195.1 Candidatus Latescibacterota bacterium | reverse complement strand
CAGGGCAACCCTGTATTCCGGGATAAGATGGTGGTCATACGGCGGTAATGAGCGGAAAGGTCCGGCCGAATGCCGGAGGGGGAGTGTTTGTTCCAGCATCTGAAACGTCTTTTCCGGCATTCGGTGGTGTACGGCCTGGCGGAAACCGTCTCCCGGGGAACCGGGTCAATCCTGATCCTGATATACACCCGGTTCATCTCGCCCGAAGACCTGGGTGTCCGTACCCTCTTCTACACAGCCGCGGCATTTCTGGGACTTTTTTACACCCTGGGGCTGGATAACGCGTTTCTCCGCTATTTCATGGACCGGGATTATGAGGATCGCCGGGATCAGGTTCTTTCAACGGCTTTCTTCTTCACCGCGGGAGTCGGGTTTCTGTTCCTGGCAGCGGCGTTCCTCCTGGATGAGCCGCTGGCGCTCATCATTGCCAAAAGCGGAGAGTACGCCTATCTGGTCCGGCTGTTGTTCCTGATCATGGTTTTTGATACCGTGGTGATTTATCCCACGCTGGTGCTCCGGGCCGAGGGGAAAACTCGGTATTATTCCATAATCGCTTTCGCCCGGTTCGTCCTGTTCATCGGGTTCAACCTTCTGTTCGTCGGTTTTTTGGGACGCGGACTCAACGGAATTTTCGAGGCGAACCTTGCCGTTGTGGTGGTTGTGGCCTTCCTGCTTGCACCGGTGTACAACACGTATCTCGGGGGACATCTTTCGGGCGCTGTGCTCCGGCGCATGCTCACCTTCGGGGTTCCCACGATATTTACCCTTCTGGCCATGCGCATTGTGGACAACTCCGACCGGTTCCTTATCGCATGGCTTCTCGGCGATCGCGGGCGCGAGGCGCTGGGATTCTATACCGTGGCCTACACCCTGGGCATGGCCGGAATCATGGTGTTTGTCAACTCGTTCCGACTGGCCTGGCAGCCGTTTTTTCTTTCGGTAAAGGAAGACCCGGGGGCTCGGGATATGTTTTCCCGGATTGCCACCTACTACGCCATGTTTATCGGCATGGTGTTTCTGGGAGTCACCCTTTTTCGATCGGAGATATTTTCCCTTTGGGCGCCCCCGCCGGCGTATCCCCAGTCCTATGCCGACCTGTTGCCGTTGGTTGCCGTGGCGTACATCCTGGACGGGTTCTACCTGATCATGCTGGCCGGAGTTTTCATTCGTGAGAAGACCAAACTGCTGCCGCTCGCCACTGTTATCGGAGCAGTTCTCAACTTCGGACTCAATCTGCTGTTCATCCCGCGGTTTGGGGTGTATGGCGCGGCGGCGACCACAATCGTTGCCTATACCGCCATGGTGGTAACCCTTTACTTCATTTCGCGGAGAGTATACCGGGTGAATTACGAGTTCGGACGCCTCTTGACAGTGGGTGTTCTCACCGCGGTCATTGCGGTAATTCCGGAATTTGTCTCTCTGGGAGCAGGACTTTCGGGGATAGTGTTCCGGGGAGCGCTCCTCCTGATTCCTCCAGTCGTCTATCTTGCCGGAGGTTTTCTCCATTTGGATGAGCAGACCGCCCTGGCGGGAATCCGCAGACGATTCACCGGGAGGTGAACTCAATGAACGACGAGGACCGCAGAATATTTCTGGAAGCGCTGGAGAATCTCCCGAAAGATATTCGGAATGCCAAGTATGACGGCGCTCCCCGTTCCCGCGGGACGGCACGGAAGACCCGCTCCCGGTCCGTGTACGACATCATCCTCGATCTCCACGGCAATACCAGGGAAACCGCGCTTGCCCGGCTGCGCAACACTCTGCTCCGTGAGCGGGGCAAATATCGTCGCATTCTCATCGTGACCGGCCGGGGAAACAACAGCGCAGACGGCATGGGAGTGCTCCGGGATGCGGTAGGCCGGTTTCTGGAAACCGAGGGAGCGGCTTTCGTAAGGGAATACGGATTCGCTGGCCCGGAACACGGCGGTGACGGAGCGTATGATATCCTCACCGTGTAAACGCACGCATCATTCTGCTTGAAATGTATTGAAAACTTTTACATATTACTGATGTCCGTTATTAATTTCCGAACGGGATGGACGGGTTTCCCGGAAGATCGCTGTTCCGGGATTCCCAATGCAACCAGCCTGATAATGTCCGGAGGAAACCGGAAGATGAAACTGTTCAGCGTCCCATTCGCCCCCCGGGGCGGGAGGGCGATAACCGGATTGAAAGGGGTGACGATGCGAATCATGCTCTATTCCGCTTTGAGCTTGACGGCATGCTCCCTGATGTTTTCCTGTGGGGGAGCGCGACCCGCGTCCCGTGGTTCGGTGACCATGCCCGGCTCTTCCATCGCGCCGTTCACCAAGACCACACTGCCCAACGGTCTCGATGTCATCGTCAAGGAAGTGCATTCCGCTCCCATCGTGGCGGTGTATCTCTGGTGCAACACCGGGAGCGTCAATGAAGAGGAGCGTGTGCAGGGAATATCCCATTTTTACGAGCACATGTTCTTCAAGGGCACAGAGAAGCGCGGGGTCGGCGAGATCGATCGGGCGATAAAAAGTCTGGGCGGTTATAACAACGCCTTTACCTCCAAGGAGTATACCGCGTACTATGTCGTTCTGCCCTCCGAGAATTTCTCCCTGGCGGCGGACGTGCTCGTCGACGCCATCCGTCACTCCAAATTCCCGGAAGATGAGATTCAAAAAGAGTCGGGGGTGATCAAGGAGGAGATCAACCGCAAGGAGGACGATCCCACCGGTAAGCTGTACGAGGAGTTATTCCGGGTCATGTTCCCGGGGACGCCCTACGCGCATCCTGTGCTGGGGTCCAAGGAAACGGTGTCCGGCATCACCCGGGATGATTTCCGCAATTATCTCGCAACCTGGTATGTTCCCAACAACATGACCGCCGTGGTGGTGGGTGACGTGAAAAGCGCAGATGTTGTCCGGGAGTTCAAGAACCTCACCGCCGACTGGAAGCCCAATCCCGGGTTGAACCGGGCCGCGGTTGAGATTCCTCGCCGGAAGGGAATCAACGGGTTCACCCTGGAAAAAGATGTCAACATGTCCTATGTCATGATGGCGTTTCAAACTTCCGGACTCGACAATACCCGTGAGAACGCCATTCTTGATGTGACAAGCACGCTTTTGGGCGAGGGTAAGAGTTCCCGGCTGTACCGGCGTATTGTCGAGCGCGATCGTATTGCGACCTCGGTTTCGGCCTTCATCTACCCGCTTCGCCACACCGGGCTGTTCGTGGTCATCGGCACCATGGACCGTGAGAAAGTCACCCCGTTCCGCGAGGCCGTTCTCGATGAAATTGAAAAGCTCCGGGGCGAAACTCCGGAGGGCGGCGAACTGAAGAAGGCCAAAACCATGCTCAAGGCAGATTTTGCGTTCGCCAACGAGACAGCGTCGGATATCGCCTCTACCTTAGGATACTATAATACCCTGGGCATTCTAGACCGGGTAAGCGGGTACGAGGCAATGATCGAAGGAGTGACCGCGGAGGAAGTCCGGGCCAAGGCCGCCGGTGTGCTCGATCCCGCATCCTATTCCATAGGTGTTATCAATCAGCGCATTCCGAGTGACAGGGAGGTCAGGGGTGAATAAGTTCAGTGTTGCCCTCATCTGGTGTTTGACATTCCTTTTCATGCAGTGCGCCTTTTCTGTGGAGGCTCAGACGGTGAAGAAGACAAGACTGGACAACGGACTCGTCATTCTCACAAAGCCCCTGACCACCAACAATATCGTTTCCGTTGTGGTTTCTCTCCGGATGGGGAGTCTGTACGAGAACGACGCGCAGGCCGGATTGTCCACCCTCATGCAGAATACCGTGCTCAAGGGAACGAAAACACGTTCCTCCGAGCAAATCGCCGAAGAGCTTGAGAGCATGGGTACCCGTATCGGCGCTTCCGCGGATCGTGAGTACGGCACGGTTTCCATCCAGTCCACCTCGGAAAGCCTGTACGAAAGCATGACAGTGCTCCAGGATATACTGGAACACGCCACCTTTCCCCAGGATGCCGTGGATCTCCAGAAGCATTTACAGGTCCGCGGCATCCGGGCCCGTCACGATCAGCCGCTTTACAAGGCGGTGGAACTCATGGCGGAGGCCGTATACGGATCCCATCCTTTCCACAAGCCGGTCCTCGGGTATCCGGAGACAGTGGAGGCGCTTACCCGAGATGACCTGGTGAAAGCCTACACCGGGATCTACGTCCCGAACAATATGGTCATTACAGCGGTGGGGAATTTTGACGAGGCCCGATTTATCGCTGAAGTTACCGGCACTCTGGGCAAGCTGGCTTCCGGCAAGGGGCCGGAGAAGGTGCCCGGTGAAATTCCGGACCATACCGCGCCGGTGGTAAAAACCGAAAGTCGTGAAACCGCCGCGAACTGGTTTGTGCTCGGCTGGACCGCTCCGTCGGTTACCGACCCGGACTATTTTGCCATGGAGGTGCTGGACGCCATCACCGGCGGGTCCATGAATTCACGCCTTTTTGTCGCCATTCGTGAGCAGCGGGGCCTGGCCTACCAGGTTTCCTCTTTCTTCAACTCCCGCATGGATTCCGGGCTGTTCGCCGCCTATATCGGAACCAAGCCCGAGACATACGAGGAGGCCAGGAACGTGCTTCTGGCGGAAATATTCCGCATGAAAAATGAAGCGGCGACCTCCGAGGAGATCACCCTGGCTAAAAACTATCTGCGCGGAATGTACATCATGAGCCTGGAATCCAATGCGGGGCAGGCATCGAGATACGGCCAGTATGAAGTTCTCGGGCTGGGCTACGACTTCGGAGAACGCTACCTCCCCGGAATTGAACGGGTTACCGCCGAAGATGTGGTTCGCATCGCAGAGGAGTGCCTGGGCGAGGGATACAGTATGGGCGGTGTCCTCGCCAAACCCGTCGCACAGGAAGAATGAACGGGCAGGTGTGCGGCGGCACGGCGCCGGACAGTACTCGCTGAAGCCGGAATCCGTATTCCCGGATGCCGGGAGTGCGGACGATGTGTCTGCGTCCATATCCCTGTTGACAAATAAGGAGACCGTGTTGAAGTGTAACGGCACACACGGGGTGAAGCGTCTCCGCCTTGGGGTTCTTGTTTCCGGCGGCGGCTCCAATCTCCAGAGCGTTATCGATCATTCTCTTGACGGCTCCCTGTCCGCCGAGGTGGTGGTGGTTATCTCCAATAATTCGGGCGCCGGAGGGCTGGACCGGGCCCGGAAGCACGGAATTCCCGCTTTGCATGTCAGTGCGGCGACGGAAGGTTCGCAGGAAATGGCGGATCGTCGCATTGCCGATGAAATGAACGCCCATGCCGTGGATCTGGTCGTGCTGGCCGGATACATGAAGCGGATCGGTCCCGCCCTGCTCAAAGCGTACGGTGGGAGGATTGTCAACATTCACCCGGCGCTGCTTCCGCGTTTCGGCGGCGCGGGCATGTACGGCATGCGGGTCCACGAAGCGGTGATCGCCGCTGGGGAATCCGAGAGTGGTCCCACGGTGCATCTGGTTGACGATGAGTATGATCATGGGCCTGTTCTGGCTCAGCGGAAGGTCCCGGTTCTTCCCGGTGATACACCGGAGACCCTCCAGAAACGGGTGCTCGCGGTGGAGCACGAGTTGCTTCCCCGCACGATACAGGAACTTGCCGATCGATGGGGGAGATGGTGAAAACGGGACCGAAATGGAATGCACTCACCGATGAATTGATTGACCGGGCGTTGTCTGAGGATTTGGGGAGCGGAGATATCACCACCGAATCCATCGTGCCGCCGGATCTTGCCTCCACCGCCTTTCTGTTCAGCAAGGCCAAGGGAGTTCTGGCGGGCATAGATGTCTTCGCCAGGGTTTTCACCCGCCTGGATGCTTCCCTGGATGTGAAGACGTTTTACTCCGATGGTCAGGAATTGCGGGAGGGGCATAAAGTCGCCGAGATACATGGTCCTGTCGCCTCAATCCTCAAAGGCGAACGGACCGCGCTCAATTTTCTCGGCCGCATGAGCGGCATTGCTACCAAAACCCGTCAGTTCACCGATCTGGTGAGCGGGTGCGGCGTAAAAATCCTCGACACGCGAAAAACCATGCCCACCATGCGTCACCTGGATAAGTACGCGGTTAAGGCGGGAGGCGGTTCCAATCATCGCTTCGGTCTTTTCGACATGGTGCTCATCAAGGACAATCATATCGCCATCGCCGGCGGTATCCGTATAGCGGTGGACCGGGTGGTGGAACAGTTGAAAGATTGTCGGGAGAAGATCAAGATCGAGGTGGAGTGCAAGTCATCCGAGGAAGTGCTCGAAGCCGTGTACACCTCGGTCGACATTATCATGTTCGATAATATGGATGTCGAAGAGATAGGACGGTCCCTCTCCGTGGTCCGAAAAGCTTCCGCAGAACTTGGGCGAACCATTCGGGTCGAAGTATCCGGAAATATCAATCTGAAAACTGTGCGGGCAGTTGCCGATACGGGAATTGACTATATCTCCATCGGCGCGTTGACTCACTCCGCGCCCAGTCATGACTTTTCCCTCCTGTTTGTGGAACTCTGAACGGCATGACCGAACCGCTTTGCCGGTATTCCGTACCCGGAGCAATCATTAGCGTCAGCGGCCGGGAAATTCCCTGGTTGGACGCTCCGGAAACCGGCTCCACCATGGATGACGCCGCCGTTATGGTCCGGACCGGTTTTTACGGGTGGGCGGTACTTACCACGTTGGCCCAGAAAACCGGGCGCGGCACCCGTGGGCGGGAATGGAGCTCTCCGCCGAGCAAGGGGCTATGGATGTCTCTCATTTTGCCGCCGCCGGAAGAGCCCCGCCGAATGGATGGACTTCCCCGGCTGGCTGCAGGCGTGCTGGCGGAAACCCTGGAGGTAATGACCGGGATTCCGTTTGAACTGAAGCATCCCAATGATGTGGTTTGCGCAGGACGGAAGGTTGCCGGTATTCTGGCCGAGACAGTGATTCTCAGGGAGTCGGTGCGCTCGGTGATCCTCGGCCTTGGACTGGATCTTACGGTCACCCGGGCCGAGTTTGACGAAGCCGGGCTGCCGGATGCCACATCGCTTCTGCTGGAGGCGGGGTGGTCGCCGGAGCGGGAAGATATCATCCGGGAGTATCTCGGTCGATTCAAACCGGCGTGTGAATCTCTTTTCAGTGGGAAGGATGAAACCGACCGCACGGCCGGGCAGGAGGGGAAGCACTGATGACGGCGCTTTTCGAGGGAGGGAATACCCGGCTGCACTTCGGGTGGTGGGACGGAGAAAAGGTTTCTGATGTTTTCCACGCAGCCTATCCGGAGACTTCGGCAGAGTGGGATACACTCCTGTCCCGTTTGTTCGGAGCGCGTATTCCGGAACGTGTTGCCTCTTGTTCCGTATCCCCGTCGCACGGGGAGGCGCTTTTCTCGATGCTCCGGGTTGTCGTTCCGGACGGTCTGACCGTATTTCGTACCGCATCGGATGTCGGGGTGCGGGTGCGCTATGAGCATCCGGAACGTTTCGGCATCGACCGGGCGCTGGCCGCTATGGCCGCCTACCGGTGGTTCAGTGCCTCCTGTGTGGTGGTGGATGCGGGCACCGCGATTACCGTTGACGCGGTATCCGGGGACGGCGCGGTCCTGGGGGGGTATATCATCCCGGGCGGGGATACCATGGCGTTCGGGCTCAACGGCCGGACCGGCCTGCCCCTGGTGCGTCCCGGCAAACCGGACTGCGGCCTTGGCACAAGCACCGAAACCTGCATAGGGTATGGTATTGCTGAAGCGCTGGCCGGGGCGGTTGCCCGGCTGGTCGGGAGAGCGGCGGAATCGGTTGCGGCCGGAAACAGGATACTGTTGACCGGTGGAGATGGTGCCATGATTCGGGAAGTGCTCCCGTCCGTTGCGGAGTACCGTCCCGAACTGGTGCTCGAAGGTCTTGGATTGGCCTCCGGCATGTAACGGGGTGGGGTTGTTGGAAAGGATTTGTCCCGTCGGGGTTCGCCGGGAGCGAAAATCACCGGGCGTGGCGCAGTGTTACCGTCTGATTCCCGGCGTTTTTCAGTATAAACCGTACTTTTTTGTTGCGGAGCATGGGATGGATTGTATACGGGTGCTGGGAATGGCGTTTTCCGCCCGTCACGGGGTACACTCTTGGGAGAAATCCGCCCCGCAGCGCTTCGAGGTTGATGTTGAACTCGAACGCGATCTCTCCACGGCAGCCGTAAGCGACCGTCTCGAAGACACGGTGAATTATGGAAGCATTGTCGCCGTGGTGCGTTCGGTCATGGAGGGGGAACCGGTCAATCTTCTGGAGCATCTGGCCGGGAGCATCGCCGGACGGGTCGGAGAACTGGCCACAGGAAGCAGAGTGACCGTCCGGGTGCGCAAGCCGGGTGCGCCGCTGGAGGTTCCCTTTCGGACCGTTGAAATCGAATTGGTGAGGGAGGCGCAGGAATGAACGCGTACCTGGGGCTCGGTTCGAACCTCGGGAACCGCTTTGAAAACCTCTCACAGTCGGTTGAGCGGCTGCGGGCCGTTGATGATATCGAGGTCAGGGAAATTTCGCCGGTATATGAAACAGACCCCGTCGGCGTTCCGGAACAGCCGAGATATCTGAACGCCGTTCTTCGGGTGGAGACCGTTCTTGAAGCGGAGAAGCTTCTCGGGACCTGCCTTGCCATTGAAAGCTCGATGGGCCGGGTACGGACCGAGCGCTGGGGCGCCAGGAATATTGATATTGACATCCTGCTCTATGAGGATCAGGTTGTCCGTTCCGGAGAACTGAACCTGCCCCATCTCTACATGCACCAACGGGAGTTTGTACTCCGTCCGCTGGCTGATATTGCTCCGGGTCTTGTACATCCGGTGTTCCGGGTGACTGTCCGGGAGTTGCTCGCGGCAGTTGGCAACTCCGGGGGCGTCCGGCGTGTGGATGGGCTGAATCTGGCCTGACCGTGCACCAAATCCGAACACATATTACCGATGAGGAGAAAGGGTTCATGGATTCCGGTTCGATCAGGTTTCCGTACCGTTATATCGCCATTGAGGGCGTCATCGGAGTGGGCAAGACAAGCCTCTGTCGTCTTCTCGCCGAATACTTTGAGGGGTACTGCCTGCTCGAGGATTTTGAGACGAATCCTTTTATCCGGGATTTCTATCGCTCTCCCAGGGATTACGCGTTCAAGACCCAGCTTTTCTTTCTGGTTTCCCGGTTCAAACAGCACATGGAACTTCCCATGCCGGACCTCTTTCGCTCTCCGCTCATTGTGGACTATATCTTCCAGAAAGACCGGATATTCGCAACGGTGAATCTCGATGATGACGAGTTGGAGCTGTATGACAGTATCTGGAAAGTGCTTGAGCCGAAAATACCCGCGCCGGACCTGGTCATTTACCTGCAGGCGTCCACCGACCATCTCCTCAAACGAATCACCATGCGGGGCAGGGGATATGAGAAAACCATCTCCCGCGAGTATCTGGAAGCGCTGAATAACGCTTACAACGACTTCTTTTTCCATTACTCGCATGCACCTGTGTTTATCGTGAACACTGATAATATCAACTTTGTGGCCAACCAGCACGATCTCCACGACCTCATCACAAAAATCGTCGAACCCCGCAGCGGCATCACCTTCTACCATCCGGGAGGACGCTGATGACCGAAAGACCCCTGAACGTCAACGATTTCCGGACCATGAAACGAGAAGGACGGAGGATAGCCGTCCTGACCGCCTATGATGCGCTCCTTGCCCGTCTGCTGGATGCGGTCGGAATTGACATCATCCTGGTGGGGGACTCTTTGGCCAATGTTTTTCAGGGCAGGGATACTACCATCCCGGTAACCCTGGAGCAGATGATCTACCACGGCGAGATCGTGGCTCGCTCTGTTCGGAGGGCGTTTGTGGCGGTGGATCTGCCGTTCATGAGTTACCAGGTGAACAGCGAAGATGCGCTCCGGAACGCGGGGAGGGTCTTCCAGCAAACCGGATGCAAGGCGGTGAAACTGGAAGGCGGCGCCACCATGCGGGAAACCATCCGGCGTATTGTGGACACCGGCATTCCGGTTATCGGGCATGTGGGGATGACTCCCCAGTCGGTGCATGCATTCGGCGGGTTTGGCCTCCAGGGGAAAGACAACCGGGAAGCGGTGATGAAAGACGCTCTGGAGGTGGAAGCGGCCGGAGCGTTCGCGGTAGTTTTGGAAAAGATTCCCCGGGAACTTGCCGCGGAAATTACGGAACGTCTCTCCATCCCCACCATCGGTATCGGCGCGGGCGCGTACTGCGACGGCCAGGTTCTGGTCACGCCTGACATTCTCGGCCTTTTCGGTGATTTTCAGCCGCGCTTCGTACGAAGATACGCCGAAATGGGACATCTGGCCGCTGACGCGTTCCGCGGATACATTGAAGACGTCCGCTCCGGAGCTTTTCCTTCCGACGCGGAAAGTTACACGGATCAATAAGCTGCCCGGGCCGTAACTGTTCCGAAGACCCGTGGCCGAGGTGTTCCGTCCGGGTAAATTGTTTCCCATAGGGGCGACCGTCCGTTTCCGGCTTATTGGGAGTATTATTAACGGGTGGAACCGGGGATGTTATTTCGGCGCATCGCGG
>JAWLHT010000049.1:0-1592 GCA_041690195.1 Candidatus Latescibacterota bacterium | reverse complement strand
AGTTGTGCAGGGAACCGGGTGATGCGGGAAGGGGTCAGGAGAGGGGAGCCGGTCGCCTATGCCGGAATGCGGCGCACACATCTGTTCCCTTTGTGCTTCTGTTCGTTTGACCCTTTGTGCCTGCTTTTCACTCTCATTTACCCATAGAATATACCGAAGAACCGTTTTTTCTATCTTTGTGGGTTATTGCGGAGAAATGTTGCAAAAAACCAAATAATCTTGTTCGCGTCGTTTCAATTCCGTATATTGTGAGTGCGTATTTCGAATTCGTATCAACCGGTTTTTCCCCGGCTAGACGGGATGGTTCCCGCGGTGGGGGATGGTCGGTTTTTTCTGTATCCGGCCGCATCGGGGAATGGCTCTTCACATTAACCGCAGGAAGGAACGGTCATGAAGTATCTCCAGTACAAAGAGAAGCTCGATCGCTGCTACTCCGCTGTCATCATGGACGTTATGGACGGAATGAATGTCCGTGTGCAATGCATGGATCCGGCGGTGAAACCGCTTGTCCCAACCATGCAGGCCTGGGGTGAAGCGGTAACCGTGTATGTGGAAACGGTGACCGAGGTTCCCGAAAAACCGTTCCAGCTCGAAATGGAAGTTATTGACGACCTGAAAGAAGGCCAGATGATCATTGCCCAGTGCAATGCCCTGTCGCTCTCCGCCTTTTGGGGCGGTCTTCTTTCCAACGCTGCGGTCGGCCGCAAATCTCCCGGCGCTGTCATGGACGGCGGTGCACGCGATTACCGTGAAATCGTCAGTCTCGACTTCCCTGTGTTCTGCAAAGGCCTCACTCCATACGACTCCTGCGGACGCATGGACGGCAAGGAGCGGGATATTCCCATTGTGTGCGGCGGCATTCGGGTTGTCCCGGGGGACTTGGTTTTCGGCGATGTGGACGGTGTTGTGGTGGTGCCGCAGGAAATGGCGGAAGAAGTTATCACCAAGTCCTGGGAGAAGGTGTGCGGCGAAAATACGGTTCGGGAGGAACTCCGGGCCGGCGCCAGTGTAGTGAAGACCTTTGAGAAGTACGGTATTTTGTAGGCCGGAGTAAATCGGCGCTGGTTTGCGGGAACGTGGACGGATTCCGTCCCGTTCCCGCAATGGATACAGAAAGGACCGATGTCGCTGGTGTGATTGACGCAGTATCCGCCTGGAAAGACGTATCCTCCAGAGCGCCCGTGATTGAATTGGAAGCCCGAGAGTATCAATTTACCGCTTTCATCATGGTATCAGGCGCTCCTGCGAATTATGCTTCAGACCGCGCCATTTTCATTCCTTATCTTTGCGTGCGGTGAACTCCCCTTTTCATGAATCGGGGCGCATATGAAACGGGTGATGATCGGCTGTTTTGCTCACGAGACCAACGAGTTCAACCCGAACCGCACCGGTCTCGATGAATTCCGCATTCGGGAACTCTTTTTCGGCGATGAGGTTGTTGCGAAGCGGCGGAATACCGCTACGGAACTTGGCGGGATGATTGAGGTGCTGGAGAGGAACGGAGTGGAAATCGTGCCTTCCGTTTCCGCCTTTGCCATGCCCGCTGGTCCGGTGACCGTGGGAGCCATGGAAACGGTTCTCGGCGCCATGCT
>JAWLHT010000048.1:0-21392 GCA_041690195.1 Candidatus Latescibacterota bacterium | reverse complement strand
ACAAGTTCACCGAACCCGGCGTGATGATGCAGTTCTACAAGATGGAAAAGAAATTCCGGGCCGGCGCGAAGTTCTTTGTCACCCAACTCGGGTATGACGCCCGCAAGCTGAGGGAACTTCGCGCCTATATGATGGAACGCAACATCGCAGTTCCCGTGCTGGGCAGCGTTTTCATCATCCGCAAAGGCGCCGCTTCGGCCATGCACAGGGGTGAAATACCCGGCTCCTTCGTTTCGGATGAGCTGTTGCGGACGGTCATCGAAGAATCGGCAGGTTCCGACAAGGGCAAGGCCGCCTCGCTGGAGCGCGCCGCCATGCAGGTCGCTGTACTCGCGGGACTCGGATTCCGGGGTGCGCACATCGAGGCCATGGTACTCTCCTTCGGGATGGTGGAAACCATTCTCGGTCGCGCTGCTGAGCTTCAGCCGCAATGGGAAGAGTGCATTGAAAAGCTGAACTACGCTCCATCAGGCGCGTTTTTCCTGAATGGAATGGGATCAAGCGCCAAGTCTCCCGCATCCGGAAAGCTCCGGCGCGGCTGGGGTGTGTACCGGGTCATGCGCGGGCTCCATGTGCTCCTGTTCATGAAAAGCGGGGGACTCAGCACCCTCATGCGGCTTTTTTCGCGGGGGATCGACCGGTCCAAACCGCTCGGTGCGATCTCGCATGTTGCCGAACGGGCCGTGAAAGAAGTGCTCTTCGATTGCAGGGATTGTGGGGATTGCGCTCTCCCCGAATTGCAGTTCCTCTGCCCTCAGTCCCAGTGCCCCAAGCAGCAGCGGAATGGTCCTTGCGGCGGTTCGCGTCTGGATGCCTGCGAGGTTCACCCGGACCGTCCCTGTGTCTGGAACCGGATCTATACCCGTGCCAAGGCTTTTGACGAACTGGAGGACGTTCGTACCTTCATTGTCGGTCCCCGGGACTGGAAGCTCCGCAATACGTCCGGATGGGTCAATTTTCACCTGGACCGGGATCACGCCGCGTACGATTTCACCGTCTTTCTCAATGGGAAAACGGAACTTTCCGATAAAGCCGCTCCGCCCAAAGAATCCAACCCGGAGCCCTTTACTGACGGTGGTGTTGCCGCATCGTGAATCTGCCACGCCCACCGCCGGATCTGCTTGCATGGCCCGGTGGTGGGCATCCGGCAGTCATGTCTCCCGGTTTTCCGGTCAGTCCGCCTCAAAGAACCTCGATTCACTTCCACCCCGCTGCACCACTTCCACCACTACCTTTTTACGGTAGCATCGGGGGCAGCGTCCCTCGTACGCCGTCTTCCCCCCGTTCAGGTATATTCGGGAATAGACGTTGCAGCACGTGAACACGACCCCGATAAACTCACGTTTCTCCATGTCCTGCTCTCCGCTTCCAAACCGTGACAAATTTGTCTCCAGCAGAATTCCCGCGAAATATGATGTCCGCCCGCCCGAAATGAAAGGGGATTTCTTCGCATTCGTTCATATCCTCCGCCTGTAAGAAAACGGCGTGACTCATAAACCGACGCATTGAAAAGCCTCACGTATCCTCCGGCAGACCACGAATGCGGCTAAACGAAAACGGGATCAAAATCAAAAGATTTTCACAAATCGACAGCGCCGTAACGAGTCGTTCCCCCCTCTCGCGAGGGAGGGACCGAGTGGTGAGTTATTCCCTCGGGAAGCCAGACGGCACTGATTACCCGCTGATGCTCACGCGCTGCCAAGGTTTTCCGTTAAGGTAGCGTCAAAGGAAGTGAGTTGGCTTTTCTTCCGGTTGACGGCTGTCACATACCTGCTCTCAACACATTCGCCTTTTACCGGTTTCTATCAATGGCCTGCCTTTGTATGCAGAAGGCGCGGGCAGTACCCTTTGCCACCGGTCATTGCACTTCCGGGATTGGAAAATCACTCGCAGTTAAAGAGATACCGGAATCCTCCATGTCATCCCGAGTGAAGAAAACTATGCGGAGTCAGGATTTTCCAAGAGAAAAATACCCGGTTGCGGGCGTTGCGGATGTGAAAATTATAAGATATAGTGAATATATAATATAATTGTGCTAAACTAAAATAGGTGTACAGTATGGGAAACTTACGAATCATTTCCCGCGATCCTCATCCGTTTCGTAACCGTGTGGAAGCCGGGCGGCTTCTGGCGCGCGAACTTGAGACAATCCGCGATGAGACGCCCGTGTTCCTGGGCATTCCCCGGGGTGGTCTTGTCATCGCGCGGGAACTTGCTCATGCTCTGGATGGAGAAATGGACGTGGTGCTTTCCCGGAAGCTCGGCGCACCGGGGAATCCAGAATTGGCCATCGGAGCGGTTGCCGAGGATGGCAGGGTGTTTCTGAATGAACTGATTTCTTCCCGAACCGGTGCGTTTGCCGATTATTTGGAGCAGGAGAAGATCCGGCAGCTTTCGGTTGTAACCAGACGAGCGGAAGAATATCGCCGGATTGTCCGGAAGGTCAGTCTCCGCGGACGCTACGCGGTCATTACTGACGACGGTGTGGCAACGGGAGCAACCATGCAGGCTGCGGTCTGGGCCGCGAGGCGGGAGGAGCCGAAGTATCTGGCCGTGGCGGTTCCGGTGTGCTCGGAAGACGCGGCCAGGCGTCTGGCCGGAGATGCGGACGAGGTGATATGTCTCCGGGTCCCCCCCTGGTTCGGAGGAGTCGGTCAGTTCTATGAGGAATTCACTCAGGTTGAGGACGATGAAGTGCAGAGGATGCTCCGGGAAGAATCGGAGAGAAAGGTGACGCGATGAGCGATCATCTTCTTGGAGAAGTGGCCGCGCTCGCTCGTAAGATCGGGCATGTGTTCATTGCCACCGCGTCTCCTGACGGTCACCCCCATGTCGCCGCGGCCGAGAGCGTCCGTGTACTGACTGATAAGAGACTGGCTGTGTCGGGCTGGTTTTGTCCGGTGACCGAGTCCAACCTTGACCATAATCCGCATGTTGCGCTGGTGGTATGGGACCGGACCTTCGATACGGGGTTCCAGGTGATCGGAGAACGTCAGCGTGAACATGATATCGCCATGCTGGACGGGTATGCTCCCGGTCTGGAGGAAACGGAATCTTATCCTCAGGTAGAGCGGGAACTCATTCTGCGGGTGGTGTCGGTTCTGGAATTTCATCATGCGCAACATACCGATCAGGAAGTGGTGATCTCATGAACCAGTCAGAAAGAAGATCTTCGCCCGTTTCCATGGAAGATGTACGCGTTTCGGCCGGTGATGTGCTCCTCGACGGATACCTGTCCGTTCCGGAAGCCGCCGGAGGTATTGTCGTATTCGTCCACGGCAGCGGGAGCAGCCGTAACAGTCCCCGTAACCAGTTCGTCGCTCGGGAACTGCAGAGTTCCGGACTGGCGACTCTGCTTTTTGATCTGCTCACTCCCCGTGAAGAGGAGCAGGAAATGTTCACCCGGCATCTGCGGTTCAACATCGAACTCCTGGCCGAGCGTCTTGTCGGCGCAACGGAGTGGGTTATGGAAAATTCACGGACCCGTGATCTGCCCATTGGATACTTCGGGGCGAGCACCGGGGCGGCCGCTGCGCTGGTCGCAGCCGCGCAGTACCCCACTGTCGTGCGCGCAGTGGTATCCCGGGGAGGAAGGCCCGATCTGGCCGGTGCGCTCCTCGGGCAGGTGAACACTCCCACCTTGCTGATTGTGGGAGGCCGTGACGAGCCGGTTATTGAAATGAACCGCTCCGCTCTGGAAAGCCTGACCGGAGAGAAACGCCTGGAAATCGTCCCCGGGGCGACGCATCTTTTCGAGGAGGCGGGAACCTTAGAGGAAGTGGCGCGCCTTGCCGCCGGATGGTTCGAACGGCATCTTGTTCCGGTGGAGCGGACGTGAGCGTTTCCTCTCACGAGTGCTTCTGGCGCTCACGATCGGGGGAACCGGCTCATAGGGCAAGAATTCAGCCTGACGGTACATCCCTGGGCTGTTTCCGATTGAGACCGGAGCGGACAGGACCGATTATCGTGTGCTTGTTCCGTGGATTGGAGAAGCGGAGCACCCTGTTCATGATATGGGCGGAGGCCCTCTCGATAGAAAGGAAGAACCCGACGGCACAGAACCTCATTTACGGAGCCTGGCATGTTTCTTGAAGTCGTACGATCAGAGAGTTTATCCCACCTTTCCTTCCTGGTCGGTGACGGCGGCCGGGCCGCGGTGATAGATCCGCGTCGAGACTGCGGCATATACATGGATCTCGCCCGCAGAGCCGGAGCGCGCATTACATGTATTCTGGAGACGCATCGGCATGAGGACTTTCTCACCGGCTCGAAAGAACTGTCACTCCTGACCGCCGCATCCGTCTATCACGGAGGCAAATCGGAATTCAGGTTCGGCAACCCGGCGCTCGAAGGCGATATATTCGAACTGGGCGGGATTCGTCTCACCGTTATTGAAACACCCGGACACACCCCGGAGAGTGTTTCGTATGCTCTCGCCGAAACCCGGTTTTCGGATAGCCCCATCGCCGTATTCACCGGGGATACCCTTCATGTCGGCGGAACCGGCCGCACCGACCTCTTCCCGGGCCGGGAGCATGATGCCGCTGGACAATTGTACGACAGTATCTTCAACCGGCTTCTTCCCCTCGGCGATCATGTCGTGATATATCCGGCGCATTACGGCGCCGGGAGTGCAGATAATACCTCCGGCCGTTGCTTTTCGACCCTGGGCTTTGAGCGGCGGTATAACAACTCCCTTCGACCGATGAACCGGGATGCGTTCATTGCTTCGAAAGCCGGTGAACGCCGCCCGCTGCCGCCGTTTTGTTCTCTCATGCTTCGGCGGAATCTGGAAGGCCCGCCGATCATGAACGGCATGCCCCAGCCCCAGCCGTATCTGCCGGATGATTTCACCGGGGCGATTTCGCCGGGCCTGTTCGTCGTGGATACCAGGAGCCCGGAGGCGGTGTGCGGATCCTATATTCCGGGTAGCCTGGCGTTACCGCTGGATCGGATATCCGAATTCGCCGGGTGGTTTATCCCGTATGATTCTCCCATCGGTCTGGTGGTCGAGTCTTCCAGTCTGGTCCAGTCTGCGGTCAGCAGGCTGGTCCGGGTGGGGTTCGATGCTGTTCAGGCATATCTGGTTAACAGTGCATATGCATGGGGGGTGTCCGGCCGCTCACGCGGGTGTATTCCCGCGACACGGATTTCCGGCGGCACGCATCGGAGGAATGTCCTGATTCTGGATGTCAGGACTCCCGGCGAGTACGCTCTCGGGAGCCCGGCAGGCGCGGTTAACCTCTTTTTGGGAGACATTCCGGAACGAATTCCGGAAATTCCGCGGGACCGCGGAATTGTTGTGTGGAGCGGAAACGATGACCGTGCTGTAATTGCCGCATCGGTTTTGCGGATGAACGGGGTGGAATCCGTGGAAATCGGACTTGGAACACGGGAGTCCTGCGTGGCTCCGGAATGTGTTATGGCGACCACCTGAGCTTTGCGAGGGTGATTTCGTTCATTGATAAGTCCTTCCATGCACAAGGTTTTTGCCCATCAGGCAAGACTGTACCCTTCCACGCGCCCTATTTATGAGACATGAAGAGCACCTGTATCTGTCGCGCCATTTTCCCCGGAGGGGGCGGGAAAAAACTTCTTGCCGTCTTCCATCCCACGATAGCCTGCATTTCCGTGCCCCTGGGTGATGAAGGGATTGTGGTTCACGCGCTCTCTCGGGGGGCGGCGGGGAAACGATGTCACCGTTAGCGAAGCGGCTGGGAACTGATAATAATATCGATTTCTTGATTTTCGGATAAACGCTTAGTATTTCCGATGCAGAGGATTCGCCGGTGCAGGGCAGGGTCTGCGACCGGCGATGTCCGCTGTTCGGGTTGGGTGGTGCGGACGTGCCGACTCCATTGAGTGTATTCTCAGCCGGAGTCACGGGAAGTGTATTCAGATGAAACACTGTGCCCTCTCGGGAAGATCCATGGGAGATCGGACTCTGGCGCCCGGAATCCGAGCGCGGCCTGGGGGGTGTATTTGCGGGGGCGTCCGCATGCCGGTTTACACTGGTTATAGCGGCCCCCGTATCAAACATCGGCCGGGACAGCGGCTGCCTTTCGGGCGTCGCGCTCCGAGTGCCGAAACTGTTCCCAAGGGAAAGGAGTAATACATGGACAGAACGGATACCCAAGTGAGGGAAACGGAACGAGCCCGGGGAGAAGATGTCTACCGGCGTCCGGCGGGTCCGGCCTCCCAGCACCTCAATGCGCTCGACTGGACCGCGTTGTGGCTCACCATCATCGGTGGACTGAACTGGGGATTGATCGGCGTGTTCGATTTCAATCTTGTATCGGCCCTTTTCGGGGTGATGACCGCAATAACCCGGATTGTCTATATCGTGGTCGGACTTTCCTCTCTATACACAATTTATCTTTCCACGCGGCTGCTGAAACGAGTGGTCTCAGCCAGGCCGTAATCACGGAGCGGACAGTGGAAAGGCACTGAACATTCCGTTCGGGCCCGGTACCGGTAACGAGGTGGTGACGATATCACTCTTCGATCCCGCCGTTACGGAATGTTCAGTGCATTCCTTCATGGCGCTGAAAGGCAAGGTTTTTTCGCCCGCGCCAGTCCGCCGCCGCCGACAGTATCGGCGGCAGGAAGGATGGGACGCACCGTATACATTGAATTTATCCCATGCAACCGGCCGCTCGTCACACGAGGTATGCCAGATGAAAAAGGCTTCCCTGTATGAAAAGATAGAAAACAACCGGGTCCACTGTTATCTCTGCGCACACCACTGCAAAATAGACTCATCCCGGTTCGGCATCTGCGGCGTTCGGCAGAACGTCGACGGGGAACTCTATACCATGGCGTATGGTTCGGTGATTGCCTCTCATATCGATCCGATCGAGAAGAAACCACTGTATCATTTTCTGCCCGGAACCAGGAGTTATTCCGTCGCCACCATCGGGTGTAATTTTCAGTGCGGTTTCTGTCAGAACTGGCAGATATCACAGGCGCGCCTTCAGGACGGATCTTCGGAAGGCTACGATCTTCGGCCCGAGGAAATCGTTTCCAACGCCCGCCGTAACCAGTGCCCCAGTATATCCTACACGTACACCGAACCGACAATATTTTTTGAGTACGCTCTCGATACCGCCAAACTTGCCCGTGATGCCGGGATCGCCAATATATTCGTCACCAACGGTTACATGACCCGCGAAGCGCTCGAATCAATACACCCCTTTCTCGACGCCGCCAATGTGGATCTGAAAAGTTTTCGTGACGAATTTTACCGCCGGAACTGCAAAGCGCGTCTTCAACCGGTGCTGGATACGATACGGCGATTGAAGGAAAAGGGTATCTGGGTCGAGGTCACCACGCTGATCATTCCGGGTGAAAACGATTCGGATGAAGAACTGAGCCGTCTTTGCGGGTTCCTTTCCGAGGTGAGTCCGGATATACCCTGGCATATCAGCCGGTTCATTCCACAGTATCAGTTCACCGATAAGGAGCCGACTCCGCTCGAGTCGCTTCTGCGGGCCAGAGAAATCGGGAAAAACCACAATATCCGCTACATCTATCTGGGGAATGTGGGGGGCTATTCCGATACCCGGTGTTTCAATTGCAACTGGCTCCTCGTGGAACGCACTCCGTACGGTCTCGATGAAATCATTATCGACGATCATTCGTGCCCGAACTTCGGCGTGACTATTGAGGGCCGCTGGTATGTTCGCACGGAAACACCGGTATGAATTCCCGTCGGAAAAGCCCATAACTTTGCATATTGAGGAAACCGGGCAACGCTTGGAGGGGGCGCAGTGCGCACGCCGGTCCGCGAGTATACGGTGGGGGAGGTACATGTCTCAACACGGCGATAAAAAAATCCGGTTATCGGGTTGAGTCAGCAACGAGCCGAAGCAGCACAAGCAGGATTTACGCGCATGAGTGATGTTTTTCCTGCCCCCTGAAAGGGGGGAAGGTGGCCGTAAGGCCGGAAGGGGGTCTTGGCTACGCCTCGCCACGATTTGGCCCTTTTTCTGACCAAACCAGATAACCGTTAAAAAAACGCCGGCCCCGGGATGGGCCGGCGTTTTTTATCGGCTGGATGGTATTACTTGAGGAGGGTCATCTTGCGGGAGAAGGATTTGCCGCCATTTTCGAGCACGCAGAGATAGGTGCCGCTGGCAAAGCCCTTCGCGTTCCAGACCGCGGTGTGCGTACCGGCGGAACGGACGCCGTCGACCAGGGTGGCGACCTTCTGACCGGTGACATCATAGATGGAGAGTTTCACCGCACCGGGAGCAGATACTGCGAAGGAGATGGTGGTGGAGGGGTTGAAGGGATTCGGGAAATTCTGCCCGAGATTGAACGCCACCGGCGCTGCGTTGTCTTCCACCGAGGTCGGAATGTCGGGCAGGAATCCGTAAGCGTCGAGCGCGGTCCATCCCTGGATCCAAAGATCAGTGCCGAAGGCGCCGACATAGGAAGTCTGAATGAAGAAGTTGTCAGCGGGAACGGTTTTGACATGGGCAGCTTCGAAAGCCGGACCGTTGCTTGCCGGACGGGGGTCGAGCTTGCCATCATTGGTACGGGAGATGCCGCCGAGGGACGGGTCAACCATGCGGTTCCCGTTTGCGGACAGAGCGGCGGAGGTATAGGCCTTGTTGTTTCCGATGGCATCCCAGGTGGTGCCTGAACCGATGTTGAAGAAGATATTGTTGGTCACGGCAAGGCGGCCGTCGGCAAGCTGTTCTTCGGAATCATAGGCGGACTTGTTTTCGATATCGACACCCCAGCCGGTGTAGTCGGTCATGATGCCATTGCTCCAGAAACCGCCGGTGGCCTCACGGAACTTCAGCCCCTGGTTTTCTGCGAACGCCTCACCCGCGCCAGCGCCGATTCCGGTCCAGTTATACACAATGGGGGTCGCGTAGGGCTGAGCATCCTTGGGATCCTCGCCGCCGTCCATTTCCGCCAGGCGGTTCGCCGCCTCGTGCCAGCCCTGGAGGGCGAACCAGAACTGGTTCTTGCCCCGGTAGCCCTGATCCCAGTCGAAGCTGTCATCACCGCAGAACGCAGCGACCACGTACTTCGTGTTGACCGTGCCGCCGAAGAACTCGATACCGTCGTCGTAATTATTGAAGACTTCGATGTATTCGATCGTAGTGCCATCGCCTACCGAGCCGAGGGTGAGTCCATTGATTTCATTACCAGCGCCGATCTCGGTTCCGGCGTGACGGATGGAAACGTAGCGGAGAACGCCGGAGTTATCGTGGTCGTCGGTTCCGCCATACCAGCCGCGGGGTTCGAGCGGATCGATGCCTTCGATATGGCCCTGGCCGCTCACAAGATTGTTGGTGGCGCGGCCGAGAATGATCAGGCCGCCCCAGAGACCATTGGTTTCCAACGGAATGTCATCGGTGCGCGAGAGGTCGTCGGAAACAGAGGTGAAGATGATCGGCTGCTGGGCGGTGCCTTCCGCGAAGATCTGCCCGCCGCGGCAGACGATGAGCGCGGAGGAGTTTTCGGCCGCGCCGGGCATGCCCTTGACGACCGTGCCGGGCTGGATGGTCAGGGTGGCGAGTGAATCCACGAATACCCAGTGGTCGAGAATGTAGGTGTTGTCGGCGGTCCAGGTGACATTCTGGCCGGGCAGGATGTCGGCGTCGGTTACCGTGATTTCGGCGGCGCGGGCCGCGAAAGGGGTTGCGAGCGCCAGGAGTGACAGCAATAAACAGCGTTTCATTTCCGTGTCTCCTTCATGAAGGGTTTGGATCTGGAATACTTCCGTTTCGGTGAGGAAGAACTGTCTGGTCTTACACCCCCTCCTTTCGGATTGTTTCACTGCGATGTGCCGTGCATTATTGCTCCGGTGGGTAATCAGTGAACCCTTCCTATGGTGATGGCCTGATTGAACGGGGCCTGACGGAATACCGAGGTTCAAAATTTAACCACCGTAGCAATAACGGGAATTCTACTTAAGCGAGTATGTCAGTCCAATCGAGAATGTGCGGCCCGTGGAGTACTCCTCGTACACGAACTCCCGGCCCTCGAACTTGTGGGTGCGCCGTGAATCGGAATTGAGCAGATTCTTGGCGTAGCCCTTGAGTGTGAGCCCATTACGGATAGCGTGAGAGAACGTCAGGTTGAGGAGGTGCATGGGCTGCTCATAGACATCGGGAGTGCCGCCCTGGCTCACCGTGGAGAGCCGCTCGCCGAATACGTTGTAGTTCAGGCTGATAGAATTTCCCGATTCCCGGTTGTCGTAGGAGAAGTCGAGATTCACGACATACGGTGACTGGCCGGTGAATTTCCGGGTTTTCGGGGGGTTATCATAGTAGACCTGGCGCATTTTGTATTCGGCGGGTGGAACGTCAACCTCGGAATGAATGAGAGAGATATTGCCGCCGGCCTGGAAATTCTTCAGCCGAGGCGTAATCTGGTCGAGATTCTTGCGGAGTTCAAACTCTGCGCCGTAGACGATCGCCTCGTCCACGTTGATGAAACTTGCTTCGCCATTGGAGAAAAATGGGGAAATTGCGCGTTCGATGGGATCGATGAAATCTTTGTAGAACATGCTCACCGCGTATATTTCGCCGGGACGGGCGAACCATTCCCAGCGGACATCGAAGTTGTCGATGATGGTGCGCTTGAGGTCCGGGTTTCCGATGAATGTGAATGCGCCGTAAAAATCGAAGCTGGCATAAGGAGCGAGTTCCCGAAGCGTGGGACGGGCAAGCGTTCGGCCGTAGGCGGCGCGGACATTCATGTTTTCGGATATCTGGTAAACGAGGTTGGCCGAGGGCAGAATATCTTCTTCTGTAAGGTTGCCTTCTTTTTTGGTGGTATCCTGGCTGGCCACATGGATATCAGTGGATTCGAATCTGGCCCCGGTGATGAAGCGGAGGCGGTTGGTGAGCGGAAGGTCAACCATGCCGTAGAAAGCGGCAATGTCCTGCTCGCCGTCATAGTTGCTGGAAAGGTCCCGTGGTTCGACGATGTAGTTGCCGAATCGGGTAAGCGTACCGGTGCTGTCAATGATTCCGGTTTGAGCGAAGTAGAGGTAGGGATCGCCGGTATACTTGACCGTCTTGCTGTCGAGAATATACTGGAACCGCCGCTCGCGGAAGGTGCGTTCGCTGTGGCTGAACAGTCCGCCGAACTTCAGGCTGGATTGCTGACCGCTCCACTGGGTGAAGGGGACCGAAATATCCACGGATCCGTCCTGCTGGCTGTCGTCGAGATCCCGGAAGTAACGGGTGGGACGGTTGAGTGTTGGGATCATGTAGACCCGGGTTGAAGCGCCGCCGACCACCATGTCACGATAGGTGCTGTTGAACAGGCGGAAGTCGGGCTCGTCCTGAAAGGAACTCCCGATGGATCCTTTCCACTCAATACGGGTTCCCCGAAGCCCTCCGGGAACATGGCGGCCTCTCAGTTGCAGGACTTTCAGGCCGCGTTCGGTATAGTTCAATACACGGGTTTCGTAGATTGAATCCTCGAGCTGTTCGGGATACGGTCCGTTCAGATATCGGGCGGTGTTTTCAGCGTTACGGTTCTGGATGAGGGTGACACCGAGATCATGCTTGGGATGAGGCTTCCAGGAAAGCGTCAGGAGTCCCCCCCAGAGCACGTCGTCCGTACTCCGCGAATCCTTGAGGTCATAGAGGTTGACCAGGTTGGCGTTGTTCTCGGCTTTGTTGGGGAGATTCCATTTCGCAACTCTCCCGTCGTCATAAAATGAGAGGGACCGGGAATAACTCAGGCTGCCCAGATACCCGAAAGGACGATTGAGAAACTTAACCTGGTTGCCGACCGAGACGGAGTAGCTCTGATTCAGCGGGCCGGTTCCTTCCTTCGGAGCCATGACACTATTGAAGGAACGGGAAAGCCGGTCCAGCTCATACGCCGTTTCGCGGTTTAGATGGGCGGAGGATATATCGGGAATATTCACGTTCGGGTCCGATAGCGCCGACGGTATGCCGCGTTTGCCGTCATCCATGGCCACCCAGTCGTTTTTCCCGCCTTCATAGGTAAGTACGCCGTCGTTGAGGGATACCCCGGGCTCATAGGATGTGGATGCGGAAACGGAAAGAGTGAAGGTTTCCGGGTAGGCCTTGGTGCTGATATCGACCGTGCCTCCGGAGAAGTTTCCCGGCTTGTCGGGAGTGAACGTTTTCACTGTCACGATGTTATCGAGCAGCGTCGAAGGGAACAAGTCCAGGGGGACCGACTTTTTATACGGATTGGAACTGGGAAGGTCTGATCCGTTGAGCTGGGTGTTGGAATACCGGTCGCCGAGTCCGCGCACCACCACGGTTTTGCCGCCGTCTGTGACTGTGGCGCCGGTGACTTTCTTCATGGCGTCGGCGGCATTGCTGCTGCCGGACCTGCTCATTGTTTCAGCGCTGACCGCGTCGCTCATGGCGGCGGCTTTCTGACGGTCCTTGAGGAGGGACGCTTCGGTGTTCTGTACCGCTTGGGCCCTGATCACGACCTCCTGCATCTGAAGGGCCTCGACCATCAGTTTGATGTCCAGTTTGACCATCTTGCCGGCGACAACCTTGACGTCGGTGATTTTGGTTTCGGCATAGCCGATCATGGCGCAAACCAGGGTATACGTTCCGGGTTTCACTTTTTCCAGACGATAGGCGCCGTCGAGATCGCTCATCGCACCGTAACCGGTTCCCTCCAGCGTGACCGCAGCGCTGATAACCGTCTCTCCGGTCTCGCCGTCCACAACGGTTCCGGAAATGATGCCTGTTCCCGATTGGGCGGATGCCGAAATGGTGAATAGCGCAAGTGAAAGGGAGAGGGTAATAATCCGGAGCGTATGCAGCATGCCGCTTCTCCTGAAACAAAAAGGTTTGAACAATTTTTTTCATCGCCAGGGGAAAGATCGGTGCGAAGATCCGCCAGTCACCGCTCCGAACGGTTCCAATATTGCGCGGAAGCGGCGGTCATGTCTCCCCGATGCCCCTGAATGGAATGATTCTGCGATGACAGGAACGAAGGAAAATATGGGGCGGGAATATTAGTGGAGTGTCAGGGGAGTGATAGAAAACCGTAAGACGTAATGGTGTACAAATGAAAATGAGTACGCGAAGACGGGTGTTTTCGCGTACTCATGCGTTTTTCGATGGTGAACGAGACTACTTCTTTTGCTGGCGCAGTTCGTATTCCCGTTCGATTTCCTCATCTTCCTGCTGCTTTTTGATGACCTCGATAAAGTGTTCGGCATAGGCCCTGGTTTCCAGATTCTTCGATGCGGCCTGATAATGGGAAAGCGCTTCGGAGTATTTCCGGGACAGGCGGAGATTGTCGCCGAGGATGACATGGGCGCGGGCATTGGTACGGTTCACGGCGAGAATTTTCTCCGCGAGCTCGGCCGCTTCCTTCAGGCGTCCGGACTCGGCAAGGACATAGGCGGTTGTTTCCAGAATTTTCACGTTTTTGGGATCAAGCTTCTGTGCTTTATCCAGAATTTGAACTGCGTCACCGTATTTCTTCTGACGAATGAGAATAACCGCCTTACCGGTGTACAGTTCCATCTGCTTGGGCGTCTTTTCGATTCCCCGGTCATAGGCCTCAAGGGCTCCTTCGACTTCTCCCGCCTGGTACAGGGCGGCGGGAAGGGCCTGAAGCGCCTTGGCATGGACCGGGTCCACTTTCAGGACCGCGGTGAAGCGTTCGGCCGCTTCTTTCGGTCGGTTCAGCTTGCTCAGGGCAAGTCCCTGTGCGAATATCGCCGCAACGTTTTTCGGGTCGAGCTGCGCAGCTTTTGTGAAGTGTTCGAGCGCCGGAGCGTGCTTTCCCTCTGAGAACAGTTTTATTCCGGCGTTATACTCCTTGCCTGATTCCGGGCTGACCACTTGATTGCCCTGGGCGTATAGAACGGCCGTCGTGCACAGGAGCGTCACGGTAAGGGAAATCCATCGTATCAGCGGTTTCGTCAACACTGTCACCACCTTCCAAAAACAGTTTGCGTAGTGTGCATTTGGCACTATGTCCGGGTAGTCCGAGGAGAGCCCGAACATCCACCATTCACCCGTCCCGGCGATTGTCCTCAGGGACGGGTGAATCGTATCTGTTGCGCTCCGGCCTGAAGACCTTCCGGAGCTACTTCTTTTCCAGGATGAAGCGGAAGGGCAGCACCACCTTGCAGGATACCGGATTGTCGTTCTGGCGGGCGGGTTTGAACTTGGTGGCCTTCGCCGCCTTGAGCGCGGGCTCGTGCAGTTCGGCGGCACCCCGAAGCACTTCGGCGGAAGCCACGTTTCCCGCTTTGTCCACAACGACCATCACGAACACCGTACCCTCGATCGCGGCGCGCCGGGCGGCTTCCGGATAGTCGGGAACGATATTCTGTATCACTTGGGGTTTTTCCTCGACCGCAATGAATTCGAAAATTTCTTCCTCAACTTTGGCCGCCTCCTTTTTCACTTCAACCACGGGCGGTGGCGGTGGAGCAGCCGGCAGCTCGCTCTGGAGGTCGAGCCCGGTGCCGCCGATGGTGATATCATCCGGCATCAGATCATCGCTCACTTCCAGGGGTATGGAAATCTTCGGCGCGGGAACGCTGGCTGCCTGACGGGTTTCCGGGATATTTTCCAACTGGATGATCACCGGAGCCGTCTTCACCTTCTTTTCCAGATCCGCTGTTTGCTGAAAGGGGATGTGAACCGCCGCCGCGGTGAGCCCGAGAGAAATCCCCATGCATATGAGAAAATATCGTGGAGACTTCCGGTGAAGGTCAGCGGAGGGAACTTTGAATCCGGCATAGGACGGGGTCATTTTTCCATCCTCGCGATAAAGGATACCCGGAGGGCGTTGGCTTTCCGCAATTCCTCGATTACCCCGGAGATCATCCGGTACTGGGTCTTCCGGTCGGATTTGACCAGCACCACGATTCGGGGATTCTCCGCCAGTTTGGACTGGACGATCCGGCCGACCTGGGTAAGCTCGGTATCGAATTCGTCCACCATGACTCTCCCGGTCGGACCGACCCAGATGCTTACGATGTTCCGGCGGCTTTTCAGGTCGTCGATCCTCTGCGCCAGGGGCAGATCGACCGGAAAGCCGCGATATACCACGAAGGTGGTGGTCACCATAAAAAATATGATAAGGAGAAAGGAGATGTCCGCCATCGGTCCGGTGGGAATGTCGGTGGTGGTTCCTTTCCTTTTCCTGAATCTCGATTGAACGTGCGCCATATTCTCCTGTCCGTTCAATTACGTCCGGAGCAGTCCGGATGTTTGTTCATCGGCATGACCCGGTACGGGTTCGGGTGGCGAGTCCGCACCGGGTATGCCTTATTGAATGTCCGGCTCCGCGATGGATATTTTGTCGTTTCCTGCGTGCTTGATCTCGTCTACGACATCCACGAAAAATTCATAACTGGCGTCGGGGGCTGTCTTGATGGAGACGATAAGGTTCGGGTTCTCCCCGGTCATGGTTTTGACGCGGTTTCCGAGCTGTTCCAGCGTTACCTCTTCCTCGTCGTGGGCGATCTGGCCCAGGCTGTTAATCCATACCCGGGTTATGTTCCTGCTCGGGACGCGGGTGGCGGCCCCACTTGGCGGAAGGGTCAGCCCCAGCCCCTTGTCCTGGGACATGGACGTGGTCACCAGGAAGAAGACGATGAGGAGGAAGGCGATATCCGCCATTGATGACGTGGGGATCGCGGCACTCATGCGTGGTCGCTTGCGGTCTATCATGAATGGTTCCTTCCCGTGGCTTCGATGTTACTTGGTGTCGTAGCCAAGGTCAACCAGCGTATCGATGAACCTGCTCGCGTTCTCGTCCATGCTCACTACCACCCGGTCAATGAGCCACACGCAGAGGTTATAGGCGAGCTGGATGGGAATCGCCACCAGGAGCCCGCCGGCGGTGGTGATAAGCGCCATCGAAATACCGCCCGCCACAACACTGGGTTCCACATCACCCGCCTCAGCGATGGACTTGAAAGCGAGGATCATTCCGGCTACCGTTCCGAAGAAGCCGATCAGCGGAGCCAGGTTGGCGATGGTGGCCAGCCACACGAGTCCGTTTTCCAGGAACGCCATTTCCACCGCTCCGGCGCTGGCGACCGCTTTTTCCACATGGTCTATGCCCTTGTGGGCGCGGGCGAGGCCGGCATGGATGATGGTCGCCACCGGTCCGGGGGTTTTGGCGCAGACCTCAGCGGCCTTCTGGAGACCGTTTTCCTTGTCCTGCAAAGCGCTGTGGACCTTCTTGAAAAGGGATCGGGTTCCAAAAAGCGCCAGGAGAATGACCACCAGCCGCCACAGGGCAATAGCCGTGCCGAGCACGAACATACCCACCAGCGGCCACATGATGTGCGGACCGCCATCCTGGATATACGTCATGAGCGTTTGCGCCGCCTGATTCTGCATTGCAGGTTTCTCCGTAAGAGAGGGTGATGGTTGTGCCGCAATAGTACGGCCTGGTAACGACGACTGCACGACGGGGGACGATACCGCACCGGGCAGCGAAACATCAGCATGACGTGCGGACCGGGCCGCAGACTGCCCGGAAAAGATGCTCCGGGGCGCCATGACGTTTCACAGTCTACATCAAGCACGGGACCGTGGTTTGTCATTTACGGTTAAAAAAGTCCTTTTCCTTCTTCTCCGCGGCGCTCTCCGGCCGTTCAATCTGCCAGATAAGCCGCTGGGCGCTGGAACTCCACGCCGGATCTTTTAACGCAATCCGGTACTCCGCGAGCGCCTTGTCGTTCTGGTTCAGACGGCGGTAGTTCTCTCCCATGAGGATGTGCATCCGCCCATCCTTGGGATCGATGATGAGACCCCGCCGGACATGCATAATGCCTTCTTCGATATTTCCCTGGGTGTAGAGTATTTCCGCCAGTTCTCCGATCGCTTCCACGTTCATGGAATCAACCCGTACCTGCCGCTCCAGTGTCCAGAGCAGATTGCCGGTGTCGCCCTGGGAGCGGTAAAGCTTTGCGAGCTGGGAATGCGAGGCGACATCGGCCGTATCGGCCTCGCATATACGTCTTAGATACAATACCGCGGAATCCCGGTCTTCTATCTGCATGCTTGCATTCGCCGCGAGGGAGAGCGCTTCGCGGTCTTCCGCCCGTACTTCCAGCGCCATGACCGCGAAATCGCGGGCCCGGGAGAGATCTCCCTCTCTGGAGGCGAGAACGGCGGCTTTCATGATGGTCTCGTATCCGGCTTCGCCCTTGGCGATGAGCTCGGTGTATGCTTCCAGTGCGCCCTCAGCATTTCCAAGATACTCCCGGTATCCCGCGATGCTGGCCAGCAACTCGCGACGCTCCGGCTCAACTGCGTACATGCGCTCATACATCACCAGCGCGGAATCGTAGCAGGCAGCCTGGCGATAATTCTCGGACAGCACGGTCAGGGTCGGAAAATGTCGCGGATTCAGTTCGAGCGCCCGGAGGTATTCCGCCCGCGCTTTCTCGGGCTGCTGTATTTTCCCGAGCAGGTCCGCATAGGAAAAATGAAACTGGTATATGGTATCGCAGAGTGCGATGGCTTTTTCATACTGGCGTTGCGCCTCGTCAAAACTCCCGGAGTTTTTGTACTGGACCGCGAAGTTGTAATGTTTTTTTGCTTCGAGGACCGGATCGGTCACGGTATCGGCGGCTGCCGGATTTATGCCGGAATCACAAATGGCGATAATAATCGCCAGGAGCGAAGACACCGCCGCAGTGCGGATTGTCATGGTCCACCTCCTTAATATACGAACGAACCTCAGAAACGGAACAAGGGAAATACCCGCCGAAACGGGAATTCCGGGACAGCCTGACGAATCATATGGGTGAAAAATTAATGTCAGAATGTTTGGAAACAGTGAAAGATTCGTTAAATGCCGGTTACGCCAGATAATTGCAGTGCAGCCGCGTTCCGGCGTAAACTTCTCTCCCAATCGTTTTCGGCACTGCATCACCACCGGGATGAATCAGCAGGTGTCCAGAGGAATCCGGTGGGATTGTTTTGTTCAAGGTTTCCTTCCATATGCGCGTATGAAGTCCAAAAATGTTTCGATGCTCGCCAGAGTGATGCTGAGTATGGTCCTGTTCTGCTCTATGTTTGCTCTGTTTGCTGATGTTCAAAAATGTTTGCAACGATTCTCTTCATACGGGGGAATATTGCCCTTGTCAGGCAGAGCATCTCAAAAAAAGCCTTCGCACATGGGACCAGCCGGTGAGTACCGCTACCCGGGCCATATTCTGAACAAATCGCCGAAGTTTTTTCACACCAACGCTTCCCGATGCAAAAACTTGGCTTCGGCTTACAACTTGCAGAGTTTCGAAACTGGTGCCAAAATTGAGTTTCCATATTCCTTTCGGGGCGGATTGGTCCGCAGCATGGTTGCCACAGGCGTTCTGCTTTCCTCACTTGCCCCGGACCGGGATTCTTTCTATATTTGTATGCTCACACATGGAGAACTGTCATGCATGGGTTTATTCAGGTATACACCGGGAACGGCAAGGGGAAGACCACCGCGGCGCTGGGGCTCATTGTCCGGGCGGCCGGCGCGGGAATGCGGGTGTTCCTCGGCCAGTTCATGAAGTGTGGAGATTACAGCGAGATCCGTGCGCTCCGGAATTTCGGAGACGCGGTGATTGTCCGCCAGTTCGGTCTTCCCGGGTTTGTTTCCGAACCCGGGCCGGAAGACCGGGCGGCGGCGGGGAAAGGGCTTTCCGAGGCGACGGAGGCGGCTGTCTCGGGAGAGTTCGGGCTGGTGGTCCTGGATGAGGCCTGCACGGCGGTTCGGTTCGGTCTGCTCACGGTCGGGGATCTTCTCGGCCTGGCAGAACGGAAACATGATGGGACCGAACTCGTGTTTACCGGACGGTACGCCCCTCCTGCGCTCGTGGAGCGGGCGGACCTGGTGACCGAGATGCGGGAAGTAAAGCATTACTTCCATGCCGGAGTAACCGCACGGAAAGGAATCGAGGAATGAAAGTCAGGAAGTATTTCGGCTTGCAGGACATGAATCGATGGGGAGCGGCCGCCGCGCTGCTGATTCTGGTAATCGGCGCCAGCGGGTGCCTGGGGTTGTTCGGGGGTTCGGGGCGGGTGACCCCTTCCGCCGCGAAACTGTCTACGATGAACGGTCCGGACAAGTGCAGCAGTTGCCACGCCGCCTGGGCTGAGCGGTTCGACTACTATCGGGGCTGGGACCGGTATGGATGCATTTTCGATGGAACCGATGTGGTGGGATACTATGACCCCTGGCTGTTCCCCACTATCCGGAACACAGCCCGGGAGTATTATGCCAGCGAGTGGTGGGATACTGCTGATGCCTATGTCTGGCCCGGCGATATAGCCAACCGGGTGGAATCAATGAGCATTCTTTCCCGGGGCGGGCTTCCGGAAATTCCCGACCGGCCGGAATCCGTGGCCGGGAAAGTACTGGTTGTGGCCCCCTCCGGAGGTGATTACGATTCCATCCAGAAAGCGGTGAATGCCGCCGCGCCGGGAGCCACGGTGTTCGTGAAGAGCGGGACCTATCATGAGGCGGTGACTCTGAAAGAGGGAATCCGGCTGGTCGGACAGGACCCGTATACCACCGTGATCGATCCGAAGAACACGGGCCACGGAATAGTCGCGGCCAATCATTGCCTCATTGCCGGGTTTACGCTCACCGGTACGGGCATGGATTACAGGAATAACCGTTTCAATGCCGGAATCCATGTGCCCGGATGTGACAGCACCCTGGTCATTGTCCGGAACATTTTCAAGGAAAACGGTCTTTTCGGCATTCTGGTGGAAGGAGAAATTGACTCCGGGGGCGACGCCGGATTCAGCCGGAGCCATCCCGGAAACACCGTTGATTACGGCGACCGGCCGTACCGCACCTACGCCAACCCGGTGATCGCGGGGAACACCTTCTACCGAATCGGGCAGCGCGCGGTATTCTGCGTACACGCCCGCGGAGAGGTGTTCAACAACATATTCATCGGGAATGTAAAAACCATCGGGCTGGAACGCCACTCCCGTCCCTTCATTCACCACAATGTGTTCTACCTGAACAACATTCCCATGTCCTGCAACCGGAGTGAACCCATTTTCTGCAACAACATCATGTATCAGAATCAGTGGGGACAGCGGATGCTCAAGGGCGCCAATCCGGTCATCTTCGGCAATGTTACGTGGGAATCTCCGCACTTCCGGGACTTCGACGAGGCCGGTGTTCCGATCCCGTATCGTCCCATTCCCGGGACAGGGGAAATTCAGGTTGATCCCCTGTTCATAGACCCGGCCGGGGGCGATTTCCACTTCAAGAGCACCTCCACACTCCAGAATCAGGCTGTCGGCTTTTCCGCGGTGGGAATCATGCGCGACGCGACTCTTCCTCAACCACCGCAATTGGCCTGCGAACAGTCATTCGGGCGCGAGGTGCTGGCACTTTCCCGGGATATTGTGGAACTCATTCGCCGGGTGGACGCCGAGCAGGCAAAAGTCCGCAGCGTCGAAGCCCGGTATCGTATCGAGTATACCGGATATCTGGAAGTGCAGGCTGACCCGCACGGTCTTCCCTCGATTGCCGGCCATAGCGTCGATCAACCCTCCGTACACATGGAATATGATGTTTCCCGCTGGATCATGCAGAGCGGGAAACGGACCAAGACATTCCGGGAAGTTATCAGGACTCCTTCCGGTGAGCTTACTGATTCCGGATCAATTCACTTCAACGGAAGTTATCTTGAGGCGAAGGATTCGCGGTTTGCCGAGGACTTCGACCGGCAGCCCGATGCCCGTTTCATCGGAGATCGTCCTCTCCGCGAGGCCCCGCTTGGGGTGTATCGCGACTACGATCAGTATTACCGCGGAGCCATCGGGAATATGGGAACATTTTTTCAAGGCTACCTGCGCGTACTCGGCGGGCGGATCGAAAAGGACCGTGTGAAGGTCGACGGCCGGTCCTGTCTTGCGGTGCGTTATCCGCATATCGGAGTGGATCAGTACTGCTACTTTTATCTTGATCCTGGTAAGGGCTATCGTCCCATGAAACTCGAACAGTATTACAACGGGAAACCCTACCGGGTAATCGATTCATACCGCTACGCCGAATTTCCCGACGGTGTTTCCATGCCCCTTTCTCTCCGGGTCACCGACTATGTCGTCTCCGGTGTTTTCGCGGGGAAGAAGGCGGGAGAGTGGACGCTTACGGTAGACCAGTCCAGTCTGCGGGTAAATGGAAAGTCCATTGCTGCGAAATGAGCCATACACTTGCAGTCGGGAAGGTGAGATGATCAGAGCAGGGGCGGTTCGCGAACCGCCCCTGCTCGTGTAATACGAAAACGCGATCAATACACAAAGAAAGCCTGAGGGGAGTCCCTTCCCAAGGGAAAATACGGTGTATCATACTGAAGGTGAGTCAAGTCGTGAAGAAAGCATGGAAAAGACTGTCTGAATGGGGGTGCGGGGGATAAAAACAGG
>JAWLHT010000047.1:3229-21393 GCA_041690195.1 Candidatus Latescibacterota bacterium | reverse complement strand
CCAGTTTGTCGCATTCCACCAGTGCGGCGAAGAGGTTATCTCGCGCCACTCTGCAACCGGAATTTCCTCCAGGAAAAGTGTGGCGAAATGGAATCGCTTCGGGATCAGGGACTCCGCCTCACGTTCCCATGCGGTCTCTTGGAATACCGGTTTTACCATGCGCAAGGATTCGCGTCGCGCCCGGCTCTCCGCAACAGTGCGGAGTTGTCGGAGCGCAGTGACTCCGGTTTCTTCCAGCGTTACCCGGAAGGGTGAAAGCACTTCCCGCGCCCTGGCTTTTTCCGGGATGGAGACAAGCCGCTCTATACCGGTGATGGCTTCCTGCTGCAGCCCTGCATAGTACTCTACGCGTTCACTCCCCTCGACAAGTGCCGTACCCAGTTCCGACCCGTCCCTGGCCGCCAGTACACGTTCGACCGCTTCACGCGCTTTTCCGCGGATCACCTCAACACCACGGTCGCACGCCAGTTCGGCAATCCAGGATATGTCATCCATCCCTGCATTTGCAAGGTAATACAGGTACGCGGCGTTGATGAAGCTCAGATGGCGAAGCGTGCGAGGATCCACTGTTTCAATGGTATCCATGGAATTATGGTGAAGGTGAGCGCCTGCGCTGAAATAAATCCAATTGGTGGGAGTTCCGATCATGGGGTCGCAGAAATAGGTGTCAGTTCCCATGGAAAAGGGCGATATGTCGAGCGTTCGGTATGGAGCATAGCGGGCGAGGTATTCCCGCACTATTTCGGGAAACACGGCATCGGTATATGATGGACAGACATTCGGGTTCATATAGACTGATATTTGAGTGGTGGCGGCATCCCAATCCGGGGTGGCCGTGTCGCAACAAACCGCGGCTACGGTTTTCTTGAACCGGTCGAGATGGTTCTGTACATACGGAAGTGAACCGTACATTTCCGCTCCGAGATGCACGCGGATGGAGCGTTTCGGCCGGGGGAGCTTCCCCGCCCGGATAAGGTCGTTGAGCGTTGCCACCGCTTCGAGAATGGCGGAACACCCCGCGGCATTGTCATTGGCGCCCCATTCGTTCATGTGCCCGGTAATGAATACTTCTTCGCCCTCTAGTCCGGAGCCCTTCACCAGTCCGACCGCATAAGGCAACATACCATCTTCATAATACCGGCTCTCTATAACCGCCCGAACCTTCACCTTTGTTCCCCGCCGGAGCAGATTCCGAAGATAGTTCGCTTTCTTCTGTGAAATGGAAAAGCCGAAGTTGTTTCGACTGTCGTAGGAGGTCATCCACCACCCTCCGGGAAGATCGGACCATCCGTTTAGCCATTGATTGGCGGTTACAAAGTCCACGTTCAGTGGTTCGATCTGATCGCCCACAAATCCAAGAATTCCATGGGGGTCGAGATAGCGCTTGTAGGCGCGGGTGCCGACTGAAGTAAGAACGATTTTTCCGCGAGCGTCAAGTCTGGACAGGTCACCGGGATCAGATCCTTCCCAGAGTACGAGTTCGGTTTCAATACCGCCGGGAGGAGTCGGAGCGCTCCAGGCATTCAGGCTGGTGGGATTATCGAGATAGTCGCAAAGGTAGCGGAACTCGTCTGGAACTTTCGGCTCAATGACTTCCAGTGTCGCCTGACGAACATCCCACCCGAGCGGATTGGTCCAGGCGCCTGATTTGGTCTTCCCGTCGGCGGGGGTCTCCTCGATCACCGCTTCGTCAAATCCGCGCTCCTCCATGATTATCTGGGTTTCCCGAATAGCCCGCTGCCAGGAGGGAAGCGTGTTCCACTTGTCATGCATCCATATCCGCATGACGTAATCCCGTGCACGATTACCGGACACCCGGGACTGTATTGTGTCGAAAATGGTGCCGAGATCCGTGCTTTCTGCCCGGACATCCGCTACGGATAAAACCGCAAAGCAGCAGTAGAGAAGCGGAAACAGACGTATCATGCGACCCCTCCAAGCAAAGATGGTCATTCATTTCGTTGCAAACTCCCCGGCCATACACCCTAATGCAACCGGATCATTTTCAACATTTTTACGCGCTATGACAGTAGAGTACACTGTTCAGCTCTGCGGCGCAACGAAATTCGTAAATGGTACGAACCGCGCGTGAACTTTGCGAAAAGAGCACTCCGGATGTTACTTCTTCATTGCGCGCCAATGAACCAGTCATTCATGAGAAAAGCGGTACAAGCATGCGAAAACTCGTAAGAGCAATAGGGCATTTCCCATGGACGCAAATGACCGCAGCAACCTGACGGAAAATATCGCGAGTACATACCCCCGAAAACTTGTGCTACGTATGTGATGAATTGGTTTTCCCGGCGGTATGAACAGGAAAGTCACGGTTTTGTTTCACCCGGCGCTGAGTCGATTATCCGTTCATCATGGGTTGCGGCCACGGCTTCTCCGGGCGATACCACCAGAAAGTCATCCGAATCCCATCGACCCTCGAGAAAATTGCGCAGGAGCGCCGGGACTCCGGTGATGACATCACAGTTCCAGCCCAGCCATCGGGCGCACCGTTCGGTATATTCCCTGAATTCAGATGATTCGGCAAAGCCGAAGTCAATATACACAGCGGTGGTGTACCTGCGAAGCGAGGCCTGCTCCATCTCCACAAGGTACCGGGCGTTGTCCTCGCCGTACTTTTCTGTATACTCCCGCAGAAGACGGGCGTAAGACTCTTCCCCCGGAGTGAATCCTGTCTCGATCCAACCCGGACTGTACCAGTAGGTTCCCGGGGTTCGTTCAACATACTCCCGGTACCGGGATCGCGACCCCAGCAGGAACGTCACGCAGTCGTGCCCCCGCATGAACACGAGAGGACGGTTCCGTGCGGTGATCCCCTCGATTCCATTGCTGCAGAGCCCATAGCCGACCAGAACCGCCGAGCAGTTTTCAGGGGCGGCGTCAATGGCTTCCTGAAGGGCTTTTCGCAGGAGTTCCGATGTATTGTGCAATCCCTGCTTCAAAAAACGAAAATCGTATCAGTGCGTAGAAAGCGAGGCATAATGACATATTTCCCTCCACAATGCGTGACAGGCGATAACATGATAACGGTCCGAGCCGGGCGGCCCTAGTATATCCTCCTAAATTTTTCATGGAGAGAAAAGATACTCTGCATTATCCACCGGGTAAAGAGGAAGCTTGTTGCCTATACGCTAGTTGCTTCAGATTTCTTTCCAGAATGACGGTTCGGAGCCGCTGCCTGGAAAGCCGGGAACAAAGACGGCCAATCGTGCGTGTACCATGGAAGCGAAAAAATGCCATAGGATTGATTGCCCGAATATCATATATTCAACATACGGCAACAGACTGACCGGTGCAGGTTATAGTCACATCGGGCAAACCACTCCGTTGGCCAAACCTTACGGTCGAATTGCATCTGGTGTTCATCCACCTTCCGTAACTCCCGGCAGGGCGGTTTCCCGCATTCAATTCAGGAGCGTATTGATGGACTCACCGGCAGCGTACCCTATCGGCGCCACTGAACCTTTCCCTCACACGATTCGCAATCGACGTACGGTCAAAATTGTTTTTGCTTTCGCTTTATCAGCTCTGTTCTTCATGGCAACCAGCGATTCAAAAGCATTTCCCGCGCCCAAACCACGCGCCATTAAGTGCGGTACTCCCCATGTGCTGGAACTGTTGGGCTCCCGTGGGAAAATCGCCTCAGCTCGCCGTGACAATCTTACCACCTCGGTCCTTTCCAGCCATGGTCATTTCCGGGTACACTACGATTCGTCCGGCTTTCACGCTCCGGCTCCGGACGACACGGATGGGAACGGAATACCTGATTTCGTGGATTCCACCATGGTTTATCTTGAGTATGCCTGGGACCTTCAGGTGAACCAGATGGGATTCCGTGCGCCGAAGGGCGACAACGGCACGGGTGGAGGCGACGAGATTGATATATACATCAAAAATTTCGAAAACGATGCGTACATTTTTTATGCTCTGACGTATCCGGACCAGGTTTCGGGTGGTACATCGTCGGCTTACATTCTCATTGACAACAATTACGATGAGGAAGAATACCAGACCCACGGATACGACGCACTCAAGGTAACCACCGCCCATGAGTTTTTCCATGCTGTCCATTTCGCATACAGCACCGATATCAACAGACTGCTGTGGTGGATGGAACAGACCGCCACCTGGATGGAGAACCGCGCCTGGGAAGATGTGAACGACTACTTCCTGTACATCGGTGATTTTTTCCGGTACGCAAAAACACTCCCCCTTACCACAACGCACCATCACGACGCTTCGTATTTCATGTACGGAGCGGCGGTGTGGCCCATGTATTTAGCCGAAAAGCACGGAGACCACGTCGTTCGCGAAGGCTGGGAGGCGATGGTTCAGACGTCGTACCCCGATCTCACCACCCTGGATCCGGTCATCCCGGGAGGGCTGAATTCGGCGTTGAACGAGTTCGGCGTCTGGCTGTATTTTACCGGAAGCCGGGCCGCGCCGGGATATTTCTTTCATGATGCGCCACAATTCGGATACACCATGGATATGGATCTGAGTCTGGAAGCATATCCCGCCCAGGATTCTCTTGCCACAACATATTCGACCAGCAACTACGCTGAGCTTCTGTTCGCGGGAGATTGGACCGGGGCGGACCGTCTCCGGATTCGCTGTACTCCTACCGGAGGAAGGGTTCACGAAAATTCGTTTATTTTCTCCAACGGCCCCGGCGATTTCAGAATAGAACGCATCGACAGCGACGATACAGCGCTTCCCCTTGGAAAACATTGGACCCGGGGCGTTTTGGTGACCACCAGTGTCAGTCCGAACAGCGGAGCCGGGAGATTTCACATCACGGCGGAGCATGAAAAGCTCGTCGCGGCTGATGACAATACTCCGTCACTTTTCGCGGTGCTTGGGTCGATACCCAACCCATTCAATCCCTCAACCGCCATCCGGTTCACGCTTCCAGACCGCTGTCTGGTTTCTGTCCGGGCGTTCAACATTCAAGGCCAGATGGTGGCCGACCTGTTCAAGGGTGAATTATCCGCGGGAGAGAAACAGGTTCTCTGGAAACCCCGCGACCTGGCCGGCGGCGTTTATTTGATTCATGTGTCCACACCGTACGGAAGTCAAACTGCCAAGGTTCTTCTCCTCAAGTAGGGTATCATGTCAGACTGGAAACACCGTCCACGCGTTTTGTGCCATCCTGCATCCATCCTTACCGCTGGTCACCGCAGGAAAGCATTCGGGAAACATTTCCCCCGCGCGGCATTCGCCGTTCTGCTGACGGCGCTCTGTGTTTCCACTCCCGTTTCCGCCCGTCCGGAGAAGGTTCGGAACCAATGCGAATTTTTCTTTGTCTCGCGCCGGGACGCCTCGATGCGAACGGAGAAGAGCGGAACCCCCCATCTCTACCGCATGCTAAACGACCGTTCGGCCAAACTGTCGGAGTTCCAATCCGAATACAATATGTACAGCCGTCCGGAGTTGGACCGGTTCGAAGATTCCGCAAAGGGACATTTCCGCGTACACTATGATATTTCCGGAAGCAACGCTCCGGATCTTTCCGACACCGACGGGAACAGTGTACCCGACTACGTTGATTCCGCACTGGTGTACCTTGAATACGCGTGGGATTCTGCTGTGGGCCTGAAATACAATACGCCGCTTTCCGATATGGGACGGGGCGGGACCAACGCGGTGGATGTCTATATCTACGAGCTTTCGGCTCAGGGATACTACGGATACACCAGCCCGGATAACTCCTACAGCGGAATGGGGTCCTCCTACATGGTGCTGGACAACAATTTTCAGGAGAGCATTTACCCTACCAAGGGATATGACGCGCTGAAGGTGACCACCGCCCACGAGTTCTTTCATGTAATCCACTATTCCTATTATGGTGGAATTGACGCGGTGTGGTGGATGGAACATACCGCGGTCTGGTTAGAGGATTACGTGTGGGATGAAATCAATGATTATCGTCATTATGTCAGCGGCTTTCTGAAAAAACGCACGACCCCGCTGGACAGCGATGACAGTTCATTTATGTATGGCGCGGCGCTCTTCGCCTTCATGCTCTCCCAACAGCACGGTCCCCAGATTTTACGCACGGTGTGGAGCGAATTCCGCGACCGGCAGTCCGGCCGCATCACACTTGTCAGTCCGCTCATTCCCGGATCACTCGCCAAAGCGCTTTCCGATCTTGGCGTCTGGTCATACTTCACCGCAGACCGGGCAAATCCAAGAGATTTTTTCAAAGACTCTGCCATTCTCGAAGACACGGTGACGGTCGAGAAGACCGTACACAGCATACCTGCCACAGATTCTCTCTCCTGCCGTCGCTACACCTTCAAGTATGTAGAGTTTGCTCCGCCCGGAGGCCTCACTGCAGCGGATACACTGCAGATATCTTTCTCGGACCGGAGCGGAGGGATATGGAACAAAACCATTATCCTCTTCAACACCCCGTATGATTACGAAATTCTTGAAGTTTCCGGAGCATCTTCCCTGCTCACGCCTGACCGATCGTTCCAAAAAGCGGTGCTCCTGTTCTCCAATACCGCTTCCGGAGCCGGGGATTACCGCATAGCGTACTCGATCACCCCGGGAGGGGCGTCAGACCCCGCTGTTGCTTCTATTGCGCTTGCCCAGAACACTCCAAACCCGTTCAACCGCGAAACGGTCATACAGTACACGTTATCGGAACCTTCCCATGTGAGAATCAGAATCCTGAACCAGTTGGGACAAACCGTGCGGGTTCTGGTCGACGAGATGCGGCAACAAGGTTCAAACCAGACCGTTTTTGATGCGAAGGACCTTTCCAGCGGAGTGTATTTTGCTCTTCTCGAATCGGGAACAGTCCGTCTTACCCGAAAGATGCTTTTCCTCAAATAGTATCGTACGACCGGCAGTTTTCCACCCCGCTGAAAATCATTGAGAACATTTCAGCAACGGTTTCCTGCTCAGTCATCGAACTACACCCCCTGCACTCACTTCGCCGTCCAGCTTCTCGCGAGAGCGGGGGAACCCATGAATCATGCCTTTTTTACAAAAACGGGTTGCCACGGCAACCCGGCGCTAAAGTTTACCTCCCGGACAGCCGATATTCTATAGAAAGATACCGCGCCAACGCAAGCTTGCAGGAGCAGATCATGGATATTATCTCGGTAAAACAATCTTCATTCCTGAGCATTACCTCCCGCAGCGGAGAAGTAGCCGGGCAAAGCGCACAGCAGAAGCATGCCTCTGAACCGAATTTCGATGATGCCCTTCTCCTGTCTGTCACTCGTAAAGAACAAGCGGTTTACAGCTCTGACTCCGCCAAGATAGCCGGTCGAAAACCGACACCCGCGCTTGATTCGACGCCTGTGGCGCGCCCAGGGGTCAACGGAAGATATGCCTTCCTGGAAATCATCCGTGAGCGAGTCGTATATCTCCTCAACTTCAGCGAAAAGTCCCCATCCGCACAATTCAATGCCGGATCCGGTATCGGTTCCGAACCAACCCCCGATGAATCAACCCTGAGTTCCTACTTTTCGTCTGAAGAAACCGCGGAACGTATCGTGAACTTCGCCCTATCATTCTATGACGGGAGCGACCCGGTCGAATATGCGGATATGGTCAGGCAAGCGGTGATGAAAGGCTACAATCAAGCCAAGTCTGCCCTGGGGGGCGTTCTCCCTTCGGCAGTCGATGAAACGATTTCTCTGATTATGGATTCACTGCAACGGTTTGCCGGAGATAACACAACTCCTGCCTGACACGATTACCGAATCACGCCGGCGTTTATCGGGAATCCCCCGGTTCCACATGCATCCTGCACCATTTCTCCAAGTGTCGTGAGTGGCTCGCCAGGGTCTGAATGCCTGATTCGCCTGCCCGTTCCCCCGCTTTCGTACCCATGCCTGCAAAGCCTGAATTGGGCGAATCGGCAGACTACTCACCCCCTGCGTGCAGAATAATGCGATATATAATGGTATATTTATATATTCGTCGGATGTTCTGAATATGAAACCCGACCCGATAAGGAACTGGGGCAACAGTCATCAAGACCTCACTCTCCCATTATCCCATTCCGTGAAATCACTGGACTTATCTCCCCCATATTCGTATCTTTTTCTCAACAGAATATCACTCGACATGACTATGGCAACAACCACCTTCGGCTCCTTTATCCGGACGCCCTTTTCTGGAGGTTTTCGCATGGACCTGCAGTCCACCCTTGAGCACCGACCCTGGGGTTACTATGTCATCCTGGCAGACGAACCGAACCACAAAGTCAAACGGGTGGTGGTGTATCCGGGAAAACGTCTCAGCCTCCAGCGTCACAACCGCAGGAGCGAACACTGGTTTGTGATTTACGGCGTGGCACAGGCGACGGTCGGCGAGGAAACCGTACTGCTTCAACCGGGCGACTCGGTCAATATCCCTCTCGGGGCGCTCCATCGTCTCGAAAACGCAGGCTCTCAGGAATTCGCAATCGTTGAAGTACAGCGGGGCGACTACTTCGGCGAAGATGATATTGAGCGTTTTGAAGATGACTTCGGTCGGGCATAATCGGCTCGTTTGCCGGATACGTACTGATCATGTATAGTTTTTTTGCAATTGACATCTGTTGCCGGGATGGCGGAACTGGCAGACGCAAGGGACTTAAAATCCCTCGACCGCAAGGTCATACGGGTTCGATTCCCGTTCCCGGCACCATTCGACAAAGGGCTTGTGGTCTTTCTCCACCGGCCTTTCTCGTATATATATGCGACCGACATCCGGCATATACGAAAACACCACCCATAACCGAGCGGCGTTTATGACAACTGCAGAATCGGATTGTAATACCGCCTCCAATCATTTCTCCAGAGACATAACTCCTGAGCAGTTTCTATCCCGAATGACTTACTAAACGGATGCAAAGCGTCTAACCACCCGACGTACCCGACGAGACAAAAAAAACCTCCCCGTATGTATGCATAATAGGCGCGGCGTCCTCCATATGAAAGAGTCCGATTTTCAGCGTCCTGCCACTTCATTCTCCACCGAACAATGTTTCCCATCAGGGCGATGTTCAACAGGCATGCCGTTTTCATTAAACGGTTATCTGGTTTGGTCAGGAAAATGGCCAAATCTTGGCGAGGCGCAGCCAAGACCCCCTTCCGGCCTTACGGCCACCTTCCCCCTGGCAGGGGGCAGGAAAACCACCACTCATGCGCGTAAATCCTGTTTGTGCTGCTTCGGCTCGTTGCTGACTCAACCCGATAACCGGATTTCATTATAGGACAACGCTATGTTGCGTTCACGCGTAAGTTATCAGGACTCCGCACCACAATAGGGACAGAAGGCAAGCTGGTCGCCCCGGTTCAGCCAGGTATGGCCGCACTGCTGGCAAACTGCCCCCATTCCGTTGAAGAGCATTCGTGTCCGATCACGCCAGCGCAGTACCAGTGGATTCTCCTCCGGCCCATCCACCACTACCCCTTCCAGGTAAGCATCCCCCGGATCATACGCCAAGCCATCAACAATCAGTATGGGAGCATCCTTCCTGGCAGTAACATGTTCATTGGTCAACTCAGCGGATCGCCCATTGGCGGTGACATATACTTTCATTCTCAGTCTCCTTTTTTTCTGCCCGCTCCAATGCTCCAACAGTATGCCAGCGGATAGCAGAGCGGATTGAGCGAGGATACCCATGACAGGCTGTCCGAGCCAGTTGCAACTGATCCTTCAGGTTCTGGAAAACCGATTATCGCCGCATGCATCGCGGAACTCTACCACGATTCACGCGGATGGATACCACTGAAGTCCGCGACGTGTGGGGAGGAATATTTCGGCAACGTACTACTTATCTACTTTAGCATTTCCGGATACATCAAACGGAAAGTTTATTTCATTGATAAGCGGGTGCGGTGATTGGAAAAGAATATTTCCTTGAAAACGATAATTCAGGGCGTTTTCATCCGCGAGGATTTGCAGAGCGGATCGTCCGACATTGAGAAAGTTCAGCGAAACGGGAATTCCGAACGTTCTCCGCTGATTCGGCGCAATTTTTACTTCTTCCTGAATCGTCCCGCCTGCCCAGGAACGGTCAGATACGGAGAAATCGTAGTTCATGCGGCGCATGGTCAGTGCGAAAGCATTGGGATTATCCATCAGTACCATAAGCCGGAGATCAGCCCCGGTGGCGCGCAGTTCCTCCAGTTCCACCCGGTCCATGTTTATCCTCGGCTCTTGTATGAGGGGTATATAGCCTTCCCTTGTGACCGGAATCCGAACATCCCCCAGAACGGGCAGATCAAAATGAACACCGATTTCTGTGCGATAGTGAGTGCTGTCCTGACCCGCAAGGGTGCGGAACATTGAATAAATTTCCTCGAACTTTAATGTAATCGGAATATCTACTCTGGTCTCTTCATTTGCGGAAAGGGTTACCTGTTCTTTGCGGTCCCCCTTCAGAAACTGTCGTCCGCTGATATCCAGAGTATAGTCAAAGCGGTTGAGACGTATGGAAGTGTCATTCGGATTGTCAACACCCATAGTGAATACAAGGTCTGCGGACTCAAAGGTCAATCCGGTCACCGCAACACTCCGAATATCAACCTGTGGCCGCTCAATATCAGCGATCTGACGGGCTGCGGAGCATGATATTGCGATGACAGCCAGAAACGTGAATAGCACACGGAGTGTGATACGGGTCGATTCCATGTCTCCTCCTCGTTGCGCGGCAGAAGGTGGAGGGTACTTCGGAATAGTGGAGAAACACCGGCGGGATCAGTCTCAGCAGACAACAAAAAATATTCAGATTCTTTTTTGGGGATTATGGGCTCAACAGGATTGCGGAGGACTGCCTGACAGCACAATCAGAACATCTATGTTGAACAAAGCGTAAACAGGCGTGAGGAGACTCTCTCGTCCACGCTTATATATTATATTATTATTATTTTCAAAATACAAGTCCTTTTTTGTTCGTTGTCTGCACCATTATTATAATGGATGATTATGTGATTGCGTCGGCAGGACAGATATATCACGCTTTTCAGATATTCAATGGGTTCTACACCCTCTGCCACTTCCGTCGTCACCTCCCGTTTCAAGGGAGACAACAGAGAAATGCTACTGTCCGACGGTTGCTTTAGTTTCCTTCGCTCTTCACACATAAGTGGGATCGTGTCGAAGTGATAAACCGCTTGTTCTGCCGGACCAACGTTACATGGTAAGAAATCGGGCCGCATCCTTTTTCAGAACATCTCAGGAATAAATCTTAACTCCGATACGTTTGGCGGTTGTTTCGATGAAACGTTTCGCTTCGGGGTATTGCTCGGGCTTGAGGAATTCGAGCAGCAAGGGTCGAGGGTATGAAAGTTGACTGAGATGAGCCAGATATAATTCGTAGTCCATGATTCCTGTTCCCGGTACAACCCATTGAAAAGCTGGAAGCATTTCGTACTTCCACTGTACATCCTTGGCATGGGCATAGAGGATGTCTTCGCCGAGCAGGGAAAAACACTCGTTTATGAGTTCGGCAACCCGGTAGTAGACACTGGTATTCAGCATGTTTGTGGGATCAAGGGTAACTTTCACCCTTGGGTCGCCGACGTCCTCGCGGAGACGGAGGTGGGCTCTGGGATTGTTGATGTTGCAGGGATTGAGCGCCTCAATTCCCAGATCGACCCGGCTGCCGGAGGTGTCTTTCAGTATCTGACGTATTGCCTCGACGGAGTTTTTCCATGTTTCCCGTGTCCAGTTGTCCCGATGGGGCCGGGTGGGACTTACATCACAACTACCGGTATGCGAAACAACAAAGGAAAGCCCTATCCGTTCCGCAGATTCCACCATCTCGGCAACCCGTTTCCATATCTTTCTGCGTTCATGAATATCCGGGTGTATATTATTGACACAGATATGGTGAGCATAGAAATGAACATCGTGTTCCCGCAACGCATCTTTCAACTCCCGAACCTCGGAGTCTGACGCTTTCTTCCAGCTGTCATCCGACTCCGCGGCGGTATATCCCATATCCCGAACTTTTTTCACCGTTTCTGCGATATTTCCGGAGGAATAATTGATCCGGTATGCGACACAGCTCAAACGGATGGGTGTCGGACCAGGCGTCAGATCTCGTTCAACCGTTTCCCGCGGGCTCCAGGTAGTCAGGAAATCTTCGCCCCAAGTCTTTTCAAACGCCCAGGCCAGAGGAGCCTTCGGGGTTGAAGAAAGCATACAGACGGCAGAAAGGGCGGCGGAACCAAGCGCGGTGCGTCTGTTTATCTTTGGCATGGAATACTCCCGCAATATTGATGAATCGTCACGTGAAGCATACTTTCTCAGGAAGCAAGGGGGGCTGGGCGAGTAGGTTTTCAGTTACACGTTCCCTCTGAACCCGTCTTCTGACTTCTTTTTCTCTCAGTATCGATCATGTGTGGTCGGAGTGATACAGCCCGAAGCTATGACCGTATTTTAGTCCCATCGTATTGTCGACAGCAGTTTTTCCTTCTCAGGAAGCCGGAAGATGGAACGAGCGTTGCCGTGCATGATCCTGTCTGCGATTTCGACCGCCACATTCCCGTTCATCCAGCCTTCATCCACCAGTTCGGAGAGAGCGAGCGCGATCCCGTTGCGGGCGATGACGGCATGTCCGAGAACCGGCTCAACCGGGATGTAATCACCGCCAAACGTCAGGATTTTGTTGGCTGGAGCGGTGACCAGAAACTTCTTCAGAAAATCCTTCGATGCCACAGGATTGATGATCCAGGCCCAGCACATGTCACAGAAGGCATTCGGGTTCTGTTTTGCCACCGCAATCATGTCTTCGTAGTATGGCCAGCAGATATGCATGAAGATGAAACGAATTTCAGGAGCGGTCTCGCACAGCGCAGTCGCCGCAGCGGGGTTCATCATGACCCGCCCGAGGGGCATGCGGTCCGCTTTTCCAGCCCACTGCGCATAATACCCGGTGTGCATCTTTATGGGGAGATCGTACTCAGCCGCCTTCCGTGCCGCGTACCAGAAGAGATGATCCTCGAGCGCCGTTCTCTCCTTTGGAGAAATCACATTCCCGGCCATAATGCCCCGGAATACCTTCTCAACCCGCTCCGGCGGGACATCCTCGTAATCAATGTTCCGGGAATACGCATTTTGTGACTTAACCGCAACAGCATACCGTCCGTATTTTTGGAACCACCAGTCAATAACCCCATGCCAGTCCGCAAGAGTCCGGACGTCTATTCCGGTGGGACCGGCATACCGGACGGCTCCCGCCTCGGCGAACATCCAGACAATGCTCAGGTCTTGCATGAGGAAGCCGGGCATGTCCGATTCCTTGAACGGCACGCCTTCCAGACTGTTCACCTGACAGGATTCTATACCGGCCTTTTCATGGAGAATAGTGCGGTACAATCCGGCCTTCCGGGCTCTCTCGTACCCGGATTGAACCTCGCGGACGGTTTCTCCGGAGAGTTCGGGAACCTGGTAGAGTTCCCGCAGGGAAATTTCCACCGCACGGCCGTATCCTGTATTCTGTACCGTTGGCCACCACGGTGCGAGAATTTTCCATTTATCTTGTGGTTCAACCCCCGGCAGGAAAAAACGATCGTAATCATGCGGAGACATTCCCGCCGAAAGGAGATCCGAATCCAGGTAATGGCTCAAGATGAACGACCAATCGTCACTCCGGACCAACGGACAATTTCCGGAAAGACGGCTTCGTTCCTCCGGCAGATGTTCGTGGGTGTCAATCAATGGCGTGGCCATGACCTTTTCACCGATTGCCGGGTGAATATTCCGTCCAAAGCGCATTTCCGTTCTTTCACTTTCCGAGTGTCGTTGTGTTCCACAAGAGCCGATTGCCGCCGTAATTCCTGCCGCGCCTATCCCTTTGAGGGTTGTTCTCCTTGGAACGGTTATTTCTTTGGACATGACAAACCTCCAGAGCGCAAGTCACTGTTGTATCATGTTCCATTTCTGACATGCCGGAATTCAAAACATCACGGTGCGAAGCACGGTCGAATTCCATCATGCGGCATCAGAACCACACGAATATTTCGACTGTATGGTTTTGAGGTGTGTTTTTCTTGCAGTCATCATTCAAGACATACGATATGTCACAGGAGGCAACAGAGACTTTAGCTGTGACCCGAGCAGCTTTAAGCCCGATCATGAATATTGCTGAATCCCCGCCCTTCTGGCATCCCATTTTCAATGGAAGTAACACTTCGTATTGTTCCCTGATCCGCGGCATGCTGATTCAATCTGCAACCCGTGCCAAGAAATTCATGTCCGCAGATCTTCTGTTTTGAGCGTTGGTGAACGATATAAATGCACCTTATACATTATTCCGTTGAAATCCGATTACAGAGAATAAGACCAGGCGACTACAACGATGGCAGCCATAAGCACAAAAAGCCCCCGGTTCAGTAGTGTGCGAGCCGCCGGGGGAGCGCCCTTCCACTCACCTTTGAAGATACCCCAGAGATTGCCGGTAAGGATGAGCGAACTCATGAACAGCACCCATCCCACTACTACGCCCCAACTGCCCAGACTAGCCGCACCCATGCTATACAAGTAAACGCCGCTGATCCAGAGTAACCCCATGAGCGCACCGAGGAGAAGGTTTCGGGGAGTACCTATATGAAAGAACCCGCGGATGGTCTTCCGTCGGCCCATAAGAAAGAGAGCGTACCCGGCGTTCACCAGGCATCCAACCGTGAGAAACGGCGCCCAAAGCGCGCTTGAGGCGAACACCGCCGGTGTTCCCAAGGCTCTGGCCTCTTCCGCCAGACGAGCGCTGTATGCAAATCCAATATTGAGCAGACAGGAGAGCACCCCGGCCCCGATACATATGGCCAGCCCCATCGCGAAGGAACCTTTTACAGCGCTTGCTCCTCCCGGGCTTCGGCGTGACCCCGCCACCGAAATCATAACGATCCCGACCACAACCAGCGCCGTACCGCCCATGAGTACCAACCCTTTCGTGGCAAAGAGCGTTTCCGGGTAAAAAACCGCCATGGGAACCAGTGCACCCAGGCAGGCAACCAGCCCGAGGATGATCGGATATGCCAACGCCATGCCCAGGCGGTCCATGCCGAGACCTGTGCCGATAGCGCCGATACCCCATCCGGCGCCGAAGAGCAGGATAACCAGCATCTCACGCCCGGTCGCCGCGCGCAAAACAGCGAAAATATCGGGAATCAATGCCAACGTGATGCCCCAATTCAGGATGAGCATCCCGGCAACCGCATAGACGAACCAGTAATGTTCCCACTCCCATTTCCTGGTATAGGTAGCGGGAAGAAAGAAAGAACCTTGAGAAATCCCCCCAAGCAGAACCAGCAGGAACCCGAGCGCCAGCGCCATATCCCTCACCTCCCTGACGGGTGAATGATTACAATCTCCGGAATCGGGGAATCATTCCGGCGGATATAATATGCTCCACAAAAGTATATCCCTACCTGCATTCAGCCATCGTTCCAGCATTTCGGTGTAATCACCGAATCATCATACGGAGAGCCACAAGGACGAGAACCGCACCGATGACCCGCCCGAACCAGCGTTCGGAGAGGGCGATGAATAATCGGTTTCCTAACAGGATACCGAGCAGAACGCCGGGCACCGCGGCCAGGGAGAGAATGAGCATCCGGCCGGTAAGCATCCCTGTCGCGCCATAGGTAAGCAGACGGGCGATTGTTGCGAAGAAAAACACCACGATAAGCGTCCGCCGGAAGGCATGCTTGGCATACTTCCGGCCCAGCCAATAGACAATGGGTGGTCCGCTGACCGCGAACAAGCCTCCGCAGATACCGGCGAAAGCCGAGACCGTCAAGTCCCCGCCCGTGGTCCGCACGGGCAACGTCTCGCTGAAAGCTTTCGCGCCGGCTGCACCGCGACCGAACATAAACCACACCCCGAGAATGCTGATGATCCCGGCGACCAGGAAATCGAGACGGTCGGCGGGGAACCAGTTAAGCAAGAGCGCTCCGACTATAGAGCCGCACACCATGGCCAGCGCCAGCGGTATCCATAAGGAACGATGATCACTAACCGGATCACGGAAATAGAGTATCGTTCCTCCGATAATGTCTATTACCGCACACAGAATAATTGCATCGTGGGTACCGATAAGAAGGGAGCCGAGCGCCACGAAAATAATGGCTGTGCCAAACCCGGTCGTGGCTTTGATGACATAAGCGAGAAAAGCAATCAGGGGCAGAAGAAGAACAACTGGTTCCGGCAATCAAGACTCCTTGATACGGATGGCTTTCAGTGCAGTCAACGGGAGAATACACCATTTATGATTCCCGCGCAACAGAAACCATCTGCATGTTCCGAATGTAAAGAAAGCTTCCGGGGAAAAGCGCACGGGAGGTGGATGAGAAGCACGAACAGGACATACTCCCTTTCACGGGCTTTCCCGGCTCGATTTTCTGATTGCATGCACTCATCCGTCGTTTATGGGGCAGAGCTATCCGCCGAAACTATCGAAAGAGTAAGCTGACTGCCCGTGGAGCGGTAACGGACTCCGTAAGTCCACAACGGGAAAGCCCCACTTCGAATCAACCGTGTATGACGTTATTAACGATAACCGGTCCGTTCGTTACTCCGCCGGACACCTGGACGGCCCGATTTGCAGCGGATACTTGCCGTACTGGTGGACCAGATTTACCACGTAATCGTATCTTTGCCCGGATATATTCCCGGGTACAGAATGGTCGGATTGGAAAATCATCCCACCGCCCCGAGCTGCGCAAAGCTTATGAAGGACCTCCCTTTTGAGGTCTTCAAGGCTGAGTTCAGCCCACAGCGAAACATCCATGTTGCCGCAGAAAGCGATACGATGCCCGTACTCCTCACGGAGTTTCACCACGTCCATTCCGGCTTTTGCTTCCAGGGGATTATAGGCGTCGACGCCGATTTCAATGAAATCCTCGAAAATGCGTTTTACATTTCCGCAGCCGTGATAGATAACCGGCAATCCCTTTTCATGGCAGAGATCCACGATGGCTTTCACACCGGGTTTGAACCAGGTGCGCCAATAGTCCGGGGAAAAGAAGAGGTCCTTTTTATAGGCCACATCACCCCAAATCACCATGCCATCCAGAAGACCGTCCGCCGCCGCGATTTGTTCTCTGGCAATCTCAAGCGCAAACGCATTGATTCGTTGCACGAACCGCCCCAACTCCTCCGGATAGAGCGCGATCCAGAGCAGGGCATTTTCCGAGCCGATGATGCGCCAGAGAGTTTCGTATCCCTCGCATACACTGCCGTACACCGGGAAATCCGGCCACAGCGAGCGCACCGTTTCCATCCAGGGAGGCATGTTTCGAGAGAACCCGTCCCCCACTCCGGCGATCTGGTTGTCCCCCCCTCCCCAATAACGCCTCGAATCATGCGGGTCATCAAAACGAAACGTTTCCATTTTTTCAATGGTATCAGTATCAAAGGAGAGATAGGCGGGCATGGGATGATCATATTTTTTTTGGATCACCGCTTCGAAACCGGTTCGGACCACTACTTCCTCATCGTTCTCCCGGAGTACCTCGAATGGTTTGATATGCGGATCCATATTGGGGACAGTAACGATCCAATCAAGATCGTAATAACGGTAAATATCCGTGTCCGGAGAAAGGTTCAGATCCTTCCGCCAGCGGTCAACGAAACTTCCCCAGAAAAAGTCGCTGACCGGGACCCGGTCCGGCTCCATATGGTGCAGGGCTTTGTTCATCCGATCCAGTTTGGCGAGACATGTTACGGACCGCTCCATACATACACTCCTGTTTCGAGGCGGGTAGACCTGTCACCCGCAAGAGGACAGCGAATAATGCGGAATTCGTCGGAATCTCACCCTTAACTGACCGAACCTGTTTCAGGCGCATTCAGGCAATGGAAGAAGCGAACCTAATTCGCCCCGCCCAGCCTGCCGTACACTCCGTATTTGTGGGCCGCATTGATCATGGCCACGAAGTTTTCCGGGGGAATGCCATCCATAATGCTTGTGGAAGAACCGAGCACGTATCCGCCGCCGGGAGCGAGCCGGATACAATAGTCACGCACGCGTTCCTCAATTTCCTCCACAGAACCATACGCCAGGAGTACCGTGGGGATGTTGCCGATGAAGGCAATCTTCCCCGCCCATTGTTTTTTTACCTCGGCAATGTCGTTGGACTCCGGTTCTATCGGGTGCACAATGTCAATACCCACCTCATACAGGATGGGAAGGA
>JAWLHT010000047.1:0-3219 GCA_041690195.1 Candidatus Latescibacterota bacterium | reverse complement strand
GGATTTTTTCCCTACGGCCGTCGGTATGCATAAGGAGATACTTGCCCAATTCTTTCGCTGGAGCAATAAGGCGTTTCATTCTGTGGGGGAAAATACTCAGGAACATGTCCGGGTGAATCATCAACCCGTCATTGTGCCCTATGTCATCGTTGACCATGAAAAAGGCGATCTCGTCCCCGTAACGCGCACAGACCTCCCGCATCACTTGTTCCTGATGGTCCAGAATAATGTCCATGAGATCTTCGAGAAATGTACGATCGTCGTAGAAGAGAAGGAATGCGTCGCTCACCCCGACCGCAAGCATGGCGCTGTCGAAAAAAGAGGTAAAATTTGCGGCGATGCCAATACCCGTATTATCCGCGGCACGCAGATAACGCTCCAGGAGTGCGAACTGACGGTCCATGCTGACCGGAGCCTCCAGGTCAGCCAGATCAGTCCTGCTTTTCACGGAACCGCCAATATAATGCTCCGTACCATCGGAAGCTGCGCGGAACAGGTTGTTCGGGCGCCAGGAGAAATTGCATAGCACCGCGTCCATACCAAGCCGCGCCGCAAATTCGACATGGTCCTCAGGAGATACCGAAATGCCTCCCACCCGGGCGTCTTCCACGTCGTAATCCAAACTGCGATCCAGCACGTACTCATATACCGGCTTGCTGGTTACCCATAGTTCGAGGTGGGGCAGACGGTCCGGTTCATCGTGACCGAAAGTGGTAAGCAGACGGTTGATGTCTGACTTGTACAGGTCTTGTGATGACATTGGAATCTCCCGTCGAAAACCATTGGCGGGCAAAATTCGGAAGGAGCAGAGACAACTAAACGAAGCGCCGTGCAGGATACGGTCTATCCGGGATACCACGCTTACCGGAAAAGATCCGGCCGCTCCCGTCGCACATATTCACTGAGGTTATGTCAAGAAATCTTATGCCGGGAGCTTTCCCACACGCCGTCAGAGGTAGAATACACCTGTTTTTTAGGAAAGCAAAGGAAAATGTTAACACAATTCACATGAAGCCGAAATCTCCTAAATACACTGTCACTCTACATTTTGTGCTGAACAGAGTCATTACAGATATCCTTTCCCATCAAATATTCCAGCCATCCGCGAAGGAGACAGCGCAGTCATGACGAGCGGCATTGGCAGCGGTCCGGTCGAGCCATCCGGATACCATCCCGGCTCAGCCGAAAAAGCATGGCAGGATTCAATCGACCTTCTTGATTTCGCGTTCCAACCCATCGTAAACATTCATACCGGCGTATGTTACGGGTTCGAGGCGTTACTACGTAATCATGAGCAGGCGGGATTCCAGTCCATTCAGGGGGTTTTCGACCGTGCCTTCCAGGAAAACATGCTTTTCTTTCTGGACCTGAAGCTCAGGGAGCGCGTACTTGAGAAGTATATGACTCTTGATTTCCACGAGAAGGTGAAACTTTTCTACAATATTGACAACCGGGTGCTCGTCTCTCCCGATTACTCCCCGGCGAAAGTCCTTTTTGTCATGGAACGCTTCCGGCTCACCCCGGGCACTTTCTGCTTCGAGATATCAGAGCGACACGATTTCGAAACATTTCTCCTGCATGACTTCCGGAATCTCAATGAAATCAAGAGCACACTCAATTTCTATCGTCAGGATTTCTACAAAATCGCCATTGACGATTTTGGATCGGGCCTTTCCGGACTGCAGTTTCTTTACCATTCAGAACCGGACTACATCAAAATTGACCGTTTTTTTATTAATGGCATCGCCAGCGACGCTCGCAAGAGGCTTTTCGTCTCATCCACCCTGAATATGGCGCACATTCTCGGCATCACGGTAATCGCCGAAGGAGTTGAAACGGAAGAGGAGTTTTACGCCTGCAAAGAAATCGGATGCGACCTCATTCAGGGTTACCTTATCCAACGTCCGACCACCAAGGTCTGCGAACTCAAAGACCGGTATGACGATGTGGTTCTTCTGAATCGGAAGAACCGGCGCGAACGCGGGTCCGACCGAAAGCTCATCAATGCTTCCATGGAGTATATCGAGCCGATTCCTCTTTACACGGAACATCACACCTTTACAGACATGGTCTCCGTCTTCGAGAGATTCAGACGTCATAAGGTGAATACGTTTTTCCCTGTCACGAACGGCAACGATGAACCCATTGGGATCATTCGGGAACGGGATTTGAAGGAGTACGTCTATTCACCATTCGGGAAAGACATCCTGATGAACAAATCCTCCGGCAATATTCTGAACTTCATCACCAGGCTTCCCATATCCGAAATCAATACCCAGGTTGAAAAGATTCTGGAGCTGTTCTCCATAGACGAAAAGTCGGAAGGCATCCTGCTCACCGAGAACGGCAGTTACTGCGGTTTTCTCAGCGCGAGCGCCCTGATCAAACTCCTTAACGACAAAAACATTGCCGAGGCCCGCGACCAGAACCCGCTTACCAGACTCCCCGGCAACAATATTATCAACCAGTACATATCCGAAGCTCTCTCATGCAGCAGCACAAGCCACGTTCTCGCGTATTTCGATTTCGATAATTTCAAACCGTTCAACGATAAGTATGGGTTCCGCCAAGGAGACCGGGCCATTCTCATGTTCGGAGACATCCTCAAGGAGCTTTCGAACTCACGGCGTGTTTTTGTAGGACACATCGGCGGAGATGATTTTTTCGCTGGCTTCAAGCTGACCGAAATGAGCCAGGATGATATTCACGAAACAATCCGGGAGATCATCAGCAGATTCTCACGGGACGCCAACAGCCTCTTTGCACCCCAGGACCGGGAGCGGGGATACTATCTTTCCACGGACAGGGATGGGAACAATCAGATGTATTCACTCATTGGTGTAAGCGCTGGGGTGCTTACCATCCAATCCGGACACCGGACGTTCAGTCTTGAAGAGATGTTCGCATATCTCGCCGAGCTGAAGAAGCAAGCCAAAAAGTCTCCGCACCGGTGTGTCATGCTTACCCTTGACACCGGTGTTACGGAAAACCCGCAGTGAACTTCTTCAACCAAAGTATTATAATCCGTGTCCACACCCGGGCACTTGGAACTTGAATGCAAGTTATGCGAAAAGCAGTACGAATCGCCCGGAACGAGCGTAGGAGCGGTTCGCGACCCGCCCCTGCAGTGATTTTTCTTGCCGTCTTGTTCAGCGATTACGCAAGCGCATTCGCATTCCCGGCTCCCGTACCCATTGGAAGCACTTCAACAGAAACGGC
>JAWLHT010000046.1:0-21463 GCA_041690195.1 Candidatus Latescibacterota bacterium | reverse complement strand
CCTTGCTACGGGAGATGTCGCTTGCTTTGGGATTGTAGAGAGTGCAGCATTCCGGGATGAACGGAAACGGCGTGATTTCATTTACTTGCGTCGTTGGCCCCTTTTTCCTGCCGACTCATCCGGATATCCGTATAAGGAAAAGAGAATTCCGCTTCAAGGAAAACAGGAACCGGAGCGCCGGAGTAGCGTCAAAAAAATGCAGACGGGACGGAATGCCCCTCGGCACGATCATGTACACATTCGGATCCACTTTGATTCTGTGCCTGCGCATCAGCCTGCTCGGGCGGGCAACAGCGAAACACCTCCTGGCGGAAACCTGAACGGGTGATGGCATAGAAACATGTCGTGGGAAGTTACCGGGTACGCTGCCCGTTGTGGATGCTTGCACTGTGGGTCTCTTGTAGTGCGTGTTTTCGCCTTTTTCATTGCTGATTTTTTATTGTCCCGGTGGTCAAACGGAGGATAACGAGAACGCAAGGAGAAAAAGGACTGGAATTTTGGAGAGCAACCGGGCTGAATGCAGGGAATGTCCCGACTGCCGGGGGATGTCAGCGTATTTCACCTTCCGGAATCTGACTCCTGATACCTGACTCCCGTAGATAAACAGTTCAAGAAAGGTCCGCCGGCGCAATAATAGTAACACAGGCATGCCGAATCCTGTGGCTTGCCGCACGCGGTGTGGAGACCAGATAGAATATCGGTCGGTCCGGAATAGGTCACCTGTGTTGGAAAGGACACCTTTTCCGCTCCGTTCAGAACGGTAACGTTATTCAGAAGCAGGGTTTCTCATGTGAGTGCTTCCGTGAGGGGTGATACGGGGTGGGCGCGTAGTAAGGTTTTTTTATATAGTATGATAACAGTATCGGGTAAAGGCCATAGACAAAAAAAATTAACAAAATACATCACCAGTTCTTGCCATTTCATTCGAATTCAGTATATTACAGGCGACTATCCTGTAACAATACTTCACAGACACCAGAGATTTCTCAGGAGGATTCCATCGGTTTCCCGTGCCGGCTGGGAAGGGCTGTGCTTTCCGACGGAACGGCGCGATCCTGAAAGGATGAACAGAGAACGCAAGTGGTAATAACGGGGGAGGAAGAGCATGCACGGAGGGAAAATCCGTCGTGTGATCGGCAGATACATCACCGCCGCAGTGATCGGCTTTTTTGCGTTGCCGTCAAACGGCGCCTTTTCTGAGTTCAATGTTTACAAAAGCAGGGAGTATCTCTCCGACATTGGTCTCATCAATCTGTACGAGAACATTGTCAAACATTCGAGCAGCATCACGGATGGAGTCGTCGGGGTCGGCATCATTCACCTGGAAACGGGGCGTGAACTGTACCTCAACAAGAACGAGCGTTTCCCGATGGCGAGTTCCGTCAAAGTGCCGGTGGCTGTACGGCTGATGGAACTGGTGGACGAGGGGAAAGTGCGACTGGACAGCATGGTGACCGTAAAGGCCAGCGATATCAGTCCCGGATCCGGCGTGATCAAGTATCGCACCCGACCCGGAAAAAAGCTTTCCCTGAGATATCTGCTCGAAAATATGCTCACCATCAGCGACAACAGCGCCACGGACATGATTTTTCGGGCTATCGGCGGCCCCTCGGGCGTGCACGCCACAATGCAGAACAGTGGAATTGAAGGAATGTCGGTGGACCGTCCCATATACCTCGTACTCAGCAATATTTGGGGTGTGACCGGGTTGACCGAGGATGATCCGTTCTCCATGCAGATATTGAATCGCCTGATGGCGAAAGTGACCAGCAAGCAACGAATCGAGGCGCGCCGGAACTTCTTCACGGACACCCGCGACACCTCGACGCCGGAAGCGATGGCAAAGCTTCTGGAAAAAATCTGGCGGGAAGATGTACTCAGTTCGCGGAGCTCGAAGATGGTCCTTGACATCATGGGACGTTCCCACGGAAACCGTCGGATCAAGGGCCTGTTGCCTCCCGGGACGAAAGTTTATCACAAGACCGGAACGATCCGCGGTGGGCTGAGTGATGTCGGTATCGTTGAGCTTCCCAACGGGGCGGGCCATCTCGTGGTGGTTGTATTCGTAAAGGGCGGGAAAGAGCCCATGTACACCGCGGAAAAAACAATGGCGCTCATTGCCCGGGATGCATTCGACTATTTCCAGAACACCTGGGCGGATTGACATACTGGATGTAATACGAAAGCGCGATCAATACATCAAGAAAGACGGAGGGCAGTCCCGCCCCAAAAGGAAGACGGTATATTAACTGGTTCGGAAAATGCATTCTTTAGAGATTGAAAGCTATTTCGTATAAGCGGGGTAACAGAAAGCGGACGGCACGAATCGTGCCGTCCGCTTTCTGTTACGGATGGTTCGTTGGGGAAAACGAGGGATAATGGCGCCGGCCTTGCGAAAGAGACATGCGAAGAAATGGCTGATAAACCCGACCATCCGCTTGCGGGCGCTACGCGGTCAGCAGCGTTATTTCTGTTCCGACTTCAACCGGTACCGGCGATTCACCGCGGCATCATTGCGGTCAGCAGCCGGTGCAGTTTGAGAAGGTCATCGGGATTGTTCCTGTCGAGCCGCAAATCGAATCTGGGAGCAGAGCCGACGGAAGGGACCGATCCGGCGATTTTTCCAATCGGGCTGTGAAACCGGTACATGCTTGCACTGGTGAGGACTGCCACCGTGCTTATGTCAAGGGCCATGTCTTCTATTCGAATCAGCCCGAGACCTTTGGTAAGATACCACTTCTTTTCAGAATCACCCTGACGGATTGTCATTGGATACGCCTTGAGAAGGCCCTTATCGGTCTGGATGGTTGCTTCATCGCCGACCCTGATGGACGTAGTGAGATTGGTAGACTCGTGATACAACGGTGATTTGTTGTTGTAATAGACATAATAATACGCCGTTTCAGTCCTTACGGTGGATTCGTATGACGGCTCTCTGGTGATGTCCGCGGTGTTTTTGAGAAACAGGTACCAGGGAGAGTAGGAAGTTGCAATGTACATCGTAAAATACGGGCTTTCTACTGCACCGGCCCATTCCCGGGACTGCTCGGTTGTCTGGGCGACATACAGGTTTCCGTTGTCGAGAATGAGCGAGTCGGTGAGGGTCAGACGAAAGTGACTGGTGATTAACTGCGCTGTGGTATCCCAGGCGATATCGATCACCCTGCGGGATTTGTTGTCAACTTTGACATTGAGTCCCTTTAGCACCCAGTACTCACTGACGTTGTCCGCATTGGTAATGTAAAACTCCGGAACAAGATAGCGATACCCCCAGTTTTCGCCGGCGGGGATGGGGAAGTATGAATCGAGTTGATAATCAAACACGGTTACGGAAACTGACGTTTCGCCGACCTTTCCATCCGAGTCGTATCCCCGCAGGGTGATGGTATGATACCCATTGGAGAGAAACGGGACAACCAGGGATTCGCCGGAGCCAAGCTCCCCATCAAGGCTGGAAGTCCAGACCAGAGATTCATCCGGAAGGTCTCCTTCTTCGATATCGGTACCCACTCCGGTCAGACGAATATTACGGGGAATGCTGAAGTTATCGTCCATCTTTGGGGAGATAATCTGTACCGATGGTGTTCCGGAGGGAACGATAATCTGGATTGATGGACCGGTAACATTCGTAAGGACTTGTGCTTCCGGAAAATCCTGACGGCGTACAACGAATCGAACGGTGTCCTGGGGGACATTCGTGAAGTCCACTCTCCCGGCGGCATCTGCCGAAGCTTCATGGGAAAGGGGAATTGTTGAAACCGAAGCTCCTGACAACAGGCGTCCCGAGTCATCCTTCAGGGTGATTGCAAGATTGCGGAGAAACGTGACGGTTGTTCGTTCGTGTTCGGATGCGGAGAGGTGTACGGTGCGGCTGACACCGATGTATCCTTCGTGTATGACCGATACCGTATAGGTTCCGGCCGCTATCCCATCTATGACCGCAACTCCGGAGCTATCGACAGACACAGTTCTTGTGGCGGGAACAGTGGAAACAGTGAATCCGGACAGCCGCTTTCCGGTATCGTCCTGGACGGTTACGGTGATTGCAGAGGCGTTTTCTTCGCCGGAACCGTTTCCGGTTGAGCTGTTCCCGCAACCCGCGCAGATGAGAATGAACCAAAGCATGGGAAAGACGGCGGTGGTGACGAGTCTGGACATGGTATATTACCGAATAAGAGTGAAACGCCTGGTCTGGGAGAGGTTGGTTCCCCGCAGACGATAGAAATAAATTCCGCTGGACATATCCCCGGCCGAAAGGTGGAAGGAGTGGGTTCCACGATCCCGGAATCCCTGGTCCAGTTCGAGCACCTTTTGGCCCAGGATGTTGTATACCTCCAGTGTTACCGGGCCGGATTCGGACAGCACGTAGTCAATTACGGTTTCGGCGTTAAAGGGATTGGGGTGGTTCTGACGCAGTTCGATGGCCGTGGGGCGTTCCCGGTGAGCTTCGGTCAATGTAAGCTTCTGGATATGAACGGGAGCCGCTCCGGCACCCAGGTCTCCGGGGTATACTCCGTACTGTTCCGCCGTCGCCCAGAATGCGTCCGGAGAGATGCTTTCACGGAAAACCATAGCGCTTTCGGGGTCGCTGTCTCCGCTCAGGCTTCGTAACACCGCCTTCTGACGCTCATACTGTCCAAGATCAGTAATTTCCTTGACCAGGAGGGTGTCCCGGGTTACGGTAATCAGGAGATTGTGGCGGTAGCTGAGTCCGAAATCCACTATATACACGTTTTTACGGTAATCCAGGAACTGGTTGACACTGGTGCCGTTGGAGCGTTGAAACGCCAGCCCGACAGATGGCGCTTTGGGCGGCTGCATATTGGGAATGGGTGGGATATAGCAATCGAAAAGCATTTCATTTCCGGAACGCCGGATATTAAAAATTTCGATACCAGTGGGTGTTTTGTTGTTTGATACGGAACTCGGGTTGGTTCGTGTGCCGAACATCGTATAGTTGACCCCATCATAAACATCCGAAGCGTCACCCATATTCCCGCTGTGCTGAATTGTGTACTGCGCGTTCCGGGACCAGAAGTCAAGATTGTCCTTTCCATTCAACGGGTCCGGGAAACTCCCCAGAGGGAATCCCGCGTCAAGATAAAGACCGTCCGGGCATTCAAGATCGCAAAGTTTACTTTCCTCCGTACTGTTGCTCTCGCGTTCCTGGACATGCCATATGAGCAGACCGCTCTGCGGCAGGAACGAGTCGTAGTACAGGTTGCCGCGATTGTTCCGGTACTCGATCAGAAAGAACTCGGTGGGGCTGATCCAGATCCGGTACACTTTTCCTGTTGGATCGCCCACGTCCCGCATGCTGACGCTTTTATGTGCGCCGTATATGTCAACAAGATTGGAATTGTTTACGCCAATGCATTTCATAAGCATCCGGTTGAAGGCGCAGGGGCCGACCGGAACACCGTTTCCCGCCCAGCCTCCGGCCCCCCACCCGAGAATATCCCAGTACCCGACACCGGCGGAGTCTGTTGCCGGTGTTTCGTACACCTTATCCATAAGGTCCAGCGCGCCGAAAGCGTGGGATATCTCCGCGGTTATCGTACCAAGCGCCTGGGAGTAGGTTGCCGCCACAGCGATACATCCGGAAAACTTGTCGGCTTTGATAAAGCCGCCGTTTGCTCTCCGGTCACGGGTGGTGTACGGGTCGTTCAGGTGAAGGGTCATGACGCCTGTGGCCAACCGAAGGATGAAATCATATGGTCGGGAGCGGGGCATCAGGACAATGTAATCCGCAAACCCATCGTCGTCGCCGCTGTTGGGCTCTCTGTCCAGGCCATCGTTGTCATATCGGGCAAAGCTGAAATCGGGGTCCTCGTCCAGCATCCGGATAATATCCCGGCTGTATGTGTCAGTCCGTTTATAATAGGTGGTATCGTGCGGCATCTCGATCATCTTGGGGAATATTTCGCCAGTGATCTTGAACTCCCCATGGGAAATGGCGCTGAAGTAGTCATTGATGCTTCCGGGACGTCCATTGAAAAGGTTTTTTGACCATTCCGGGGGTGTTGTGTCGGCGGGCAGCTCACCTTTGAAACGGGTAAACACGACCACGACATGGAGCGGGTTGGTTTTTCTGGGCCATTCGACTCCCATGGGATACTGTCCGGTTTTATTGGATCCGGCCGCGATTACGGGCCAATCGCCGGCGGATGCCTGAAGTGTGCAAACGGTAGCCTGAGAAAAAATAAAAAAGAGAATAAACGCAACGCATGTTCTTCTCATGGGAGGATCATCCTGAATGATGGGAACGGAAATACTGGCAAAAGGTCTTTATCTTTATACTTCGAATAATATAGCACGTTCCCGAAAAGAATAAAACGGGATAATATTCGCCGGACAGGCGCCCGAACCCAACGAAATTCATACAGCCAGTGGGGCTGAACTATAGCGGAATACGCCCGGCGGAATCATGTCGGGAGTATTGCGGCAGGTTGTGCCGTTTTTATCGCCAGTGAGCCAGCGGCATTTGGGGAAAGATTTGGCGAAGATGAATGTTTTTTGGCTCTTCGCTGCCTTGTTTATGAGTACATGCGGGTGAACCGTGCACAATGAAAGGTAAAAGGGGCAAAGGCACAGAGGCACAAAGGGAACACCGCAGGGGCGAGGCATGCCTCGCCCGCCCTGAACCGTACCTCCAGCACTGGCGGCCGTTTCCCTTTTCCTGATTTCTGGCTCCTGACTCCTTCCTGCAGCACTCGTTTCCCCGCACAAATCAGAGCAGCGCCTTTTTTTTTCTGTTCCAGTCTTCAAAGGTGATGTAATTTATCACCGAAGATGCATGCCCGGGCCTGGTTCCCTGGATATACCGATACAGAAGCATGGTGACGATTCGGCGTGTCTGTACTTCCTTCCAGCGTTTCGCTCCACCTTTACCCTTTCAGGGTGCGGGAACAGAGCGGGCGGAAAGGAGCACGGGGGCATAAGGAATTTGGGTGAGTCAAAAAATTCGTTATACGGTTTGAGTCAGCAGGACGGGGATTCAGCGGTGCAAGTGACTGAAACCATGCCTCCCCGGCGCATCTGATACGAATTCGATTTCAAAATAGTAAGATGCGATTTCCCGGGGGGCGGTTCGCGAACCGCCCCCCGGGAAATGATTTCTCCCGTCTTGATACTGAATGCGTATGAACCCTTGTCAAGGAATATGAAAGAGAAATATAACGCGCCAAAGAACCGGTTGGTGTACATACCCGATTTCCATATCACATAATTTCATGCACCCGTCAACTGCGGTCCGGTTGCCGTCGGCACCCGGCATCGCCGTTGGTTTGGGGCCGCAGGCCTCATCATCAGAAAATGAAGGGACCACCATGACCTCCAGGGAGCGGTTCGAGCGATGTATGCGTTATCAGCCGGTTGATCATGTGCCGGATATGGAGTTTTCGTTTTGGGATGAAACCATCCGCCTGTGGGAAAAGGATGGCGTACCCCAAGGTCTCGATACACATCAGAAGCGTGAATTGTATTTCGGTCTCGAACGCCGGAGCAAGCTTCCCATTGCGGTGGACCTCTATCCCGTGGTTCCGGAGAAAGTGGTCGCCGTGAGAGACGGGTACCGGTACTACTATGACGAGGATCTTGTGCTTTGCCGGGTTCCCGCCGATGGTGGAACCACCATGCCGGAGCATGTGGAATACTCGCTTAAATCAAGAAGCGACTGGGAGAATGTGTTTAAACCGCGACTCGATCCCGAAACCCCGGGACGAATTCCGGAAGATCTGGAATACCTGGCAGGCCGGATGGTGGAACAGGATTTTGTGCCCATGATTTATGTCGGTTCGCTGCTGGGACGAATCCGGAATTTTGTTGGTTTCGCCGAGATCTGCTACATGATCTACGACGACCCGGGCCTCGTAGATGACATGATACAGCATATGGCAGATCTTTCCTGCGCTGTGCTTGAACGCGCCCTGCCGAGAGTTCAGGGCCAACTCTCTGTCGCCACATTCTGGGAAGACATCTGCTTCAACACCGGACCGATGGTTTCTCCGCAGTGGTTCCGGGAGCGGGTGGTCCCCCGGTACAAGCAGGTGGTTTCCGTGCTACAAGCTCATGGCGTTGACATCATCTATGTGGACTGTGACGGTTGGATCGGACCGCTGGTGGACTGCTGGATGGACAGCGGAATCACCGTGATGTTCCCCCTTGAACGCAACGGCGGTTCCGACCCGGTGATGTTCCGGAAAAAGTACGGCCGCGATGTGCTGCTCATGGGCGGCGTGGACAAGATGAAGATCTCGTTGGGCGGTGATGCCATTCTCCGTGAACTTGAACACCTCGCTCCCCTTGTCGAGGAGGGCGGATTCGTACCGCACTGCGACCACCTGGTGCCCGCTGATGTGTCATTGGAAAATTACCGGTTCTATCTCCGGAAAAAGCGGGAGATGTTTGGCATACCGCAACGGGAAGAACGGATACGGCAGTACCCGTCTCAGGAATAGCAATCCGGCCGGGGAGCTATGGACGTCCGTTTTCTTCTTGAAACGCATGACGGTGCAGGAGAACACCGGAACCGTCGGCTTGAGCGGCTGGGTTCGATAGAATGGGCTTGACGGGGTACGATTACATGCATATATTATATGGCTCTGAAGAAAGGCACAGATGGTCGATCTCCGGACGGATGAATACTGGATGAAGCTCGCTCTCGCCGAGGCCGAACAGGCGTTCGAGATGGGGGAAATCCCCGTCGGAGCGGTGGTGGTGAAAGATGGCAAGGTGATCGGGCGGGCAGGAAACCGAATCATAACCCTCGGGGATCCGACCGCACATGCCGAAATACTCGCCATTGGCGCGGCGGCGGAAGCTACAGGATACGAGCGGCTGATTGATACTTCGATATATGTGACGCTGGAACCCTGCCCGATGTGCGCCGGGGCAATAGTGCTGGCCAGAATACCACGGCTGGTGTATGGGACGTCTGATCCCAAGATGGGAGCCTGCGGGAGTCTCTACGATATCTGCCGGGACGATCGCCTGAACCACCGGGCCGAAGTGATTTCCGGAATTATGGATCGGGAATGCGGAAGCATCCTGCGTGATTTCTTCCGGACCTTGCGCGAGCGGAGAAGGAACTGATTCAGAGAGTTTGATGGTGCGGAGAGGTGCCAGAGCGGTTGAATGGGGCGGTCTCGAAAACCGTTGATGGCTTAGCCATCCCAGGGTTCGAATCCCTGCCTCTCCGCCAGATTCTTGTGTGCTTGAGAAATTACGGGAGAAAAAGACTTTCCGGACGCATGTCGTTTGGTTATATTATACGCGGTTGAGTTTTCAACGGAGAGGTGTCCGAGCGGCCGAAGGAGCACGACTGGAAATCGTGTACTGGCAACCCCAGTCGAGGGTTCAAATCCCTCCCTCTCCGCCATGAAATTCAAAAGGGCGGAAAACGAATACGGCGATCCACTTTGTGGGTCGTTTTTTTTTACCCGGTGGGAGCATTCGGTTGCCTCGCCGGTTAATTGTTCTCTTGTCTTCGCTTCAGGAACAATTCCCACATCTTCGCATACGTCATCATGAAAATCGTGCTCACCCGCTATCGGCAGAACCTTCTGACGATACCGGGGTGGCGTCCGCCTGCCAGCGCGGGTTTTTTCTTTCATTTCCCTTACTGATTATGTTACATTTCAATCATATGGTTACCGGCTTTTCATTCTGTATGGGGAGGATAGTATATGGTAACTGCAATCGTGCTCCTGAACGTCGAACGTGACCGCATCAACCGGGTCGCGGAGACGATTACGGAGATGGAGGGGGTCAGCGAAGTGTATTCAGTGGGGGGAAGGGTGGATTTGGTTGCCGTGGTACGTGTCGCGGGCAACGAGCAACTGGCCGATCTGGTCACCAACCGTCTGCTGAAAGTCGAGGGTATCCATCATTCAGAAACCTTGATTGCTTTCAAGATGTTTTCGCGGCACGATCTTGAGAGTATGTTCTCGATCGGCATGGAGGAATAAGCGCCGCGTTCCGCACGCCGGAATGCCCCGGCGGTGCGGGACAGGGGGTAACCTGTAATCGGAATAATTGGCATGTTGGGGGAGTGAAATGGCAGATTTCACGTGGGATTTTCCGTATCCGTCAAAACGGATGCCGGTATTCGCTCGTAATATTGTCGCAACCTCGCAGCCGCTCGCGGCACAGGCGGGGCTGCGGATGCTCCAGATGGGAGGAAGCGCCGCGGATGCGGCAGTCGCCACCGCAATCACTCTCGCCGTGGTGGAACCGAACAACAACGGTCTGGGCAGTGACGCGTTTTCGATTATCTGGGATGGGAAAAAGCTCCATGGACTGAACGCCTCTGGAAAATCTCCGAAAGCTCTGAGCCCCGGATTATTTGAGGGGAGAAGTTCAATGCCATCCCTGGGATGGGGACCGACTACCGTTCCGGGTGCGGTATCCGCCTGGGTGGCGCTCCACGAAAAATTCGGAAAGCTGCCTTTTTGTCAGCTCTTTCTGCCCGCCATCGAGTATGCCGAGAAGGGATATATCCTCACTCCGGTTATTGCAAAGAACTGGAACGATGTCTTATCCACCTACAAGGACAGTCCGGATTGGGCGCGAACGTATCTTTTCAATGGTCGCCCGCCGCGAGTAGGTGAGCGGGTGACCCTTCCCGAACACGCCCGTTCCCTGCAGCGTATCATGGAAACCAAGGGAGAGGCGTTCTACCGGGGTGAAATCGCTGAGAAGGCGGTCGCGCATTCGAAGGCGACAGGCGGATACTTCAGCATGGAAGATTTTGCCGGGCACCGTCCCTTATGGGTGGATCCCGTCTCCATGGAATACCGCGGTTATTCCTTGCATGAAATACCACCCAACGGTCAGGGTATCGCCGCTCTCATCATGCTTGGAATTCTGAAACATTTCGATATGCGGAAGTATGCGGTTGATTCCGCGGACAGCATTCACCTGCAGGTCGAAGCCATGAAGCTGGCGTTCGCCGATGCCCGTCGTTATGTGGCCGACCCCGAGTACATGACGGTTAAACCATCCGAGCTGCTGGACCCGGACTATCTCGCCGGCCGCTTCAGACAAATCGACCTGAAACGCGCCAAAGACCCGTCCTGGGGAACTCCTCCCACGGGGGGAACGGTCTATCTGACCGCCGCCGATTCGGAAGGAATGATGGTTTCCTATATCCAATCCAATTTCTGGAGCTTTGGCGCAGGCGTGGTCGTCCCCGGAACCGGAGTCGCTTTCCAGAACCGCGGGCTCGGCTTTACTCTCGCACAGGGGCATCCGAACAGGGTGGGCGGGGGCAAGCGGCCATATCACACCATCATTCCCGCTTTCGTGACCAGGAACGGTGAGCCGGTCATGAGCTTCGGCGTCATGGGCGGAGCCATGCAGCCCCAGGGACACGCCCAGATGATGGTCCGGATCTTCGATTATGGCCAGAACCCCCAGGCGGCCGCCGATGCTCCCCGGTGGCAGGTCATTAAAGAGTTGGAAATTGCTCTCGAACCCGGAATCGGATCGGATGTGCGCGCCGAACTGGAACGTCGCGGCCACAAGATTCAGCACATAGAGGAGCCCGCCTACGGAGGAGCACAGCTTATCTATAAACTCGAGGACGGTTACTGCGCTGCTTCCGAACCCCGCAAGGACGGCCAGGCTGTCGGGTTCTGACGATGAACGGCTCTATTCCCGGTACGGTCTCCCCAACCGTTTCGTCGGTGCGGGAGGCCGTTTTTGAAGGTGATGAATCCGTCATTGACCGAAGACGTCCGGAGGTGGTTTCAAAGATGTCTCGTGAATAGAATACATATGAGTCCATATGCTCGTCATCTAAAAGAGAAATCCAAGCAATACATCAGACTGAAACAATATCATAAGTGCATGGTATAGTATGGAATATATCGCATATATAAATCTGCCGCTTTGCGCTTGACTTGATTCCGGGAAAGTGGTACAATATATCTGCGTGCGCCGATTCACGATGCGTTCGCCCGTTACTGCGGGACGGGATGGTTTCGACCGGTTCCGGGAACCGCTTATAAGACGTGAACCGAGAACCGTGCTTCGCGCGTGGGCACGAGGGATATCATGGAGCAATCCCCTGAACTCACCTCCCTGGTCAGACGGCTGAACCGTATCGGAATTGCGCTCTCCTCGGAACACAATCTGGGAAAACTCCTGGAAATGATTGTCACCGAACTCCGGACTTTTACCCGCTCCGATGGTGGCAGCCTGTACTTGAAAGACGGTGATCGTCTCTCCTTTGAGGTCGCACAGAACGATACCCTTTCCCGCCGTTTTGGCTCCGTACCCTTTAAATCCCTCACTCTTCCGGTCAATACCCGCAGCATTGTCGGCTATGTGGCGTCCTCCGGGATATCGGTCAATATTCCCAACCTTGCTGAAGCCGGTGATGATCTTCTCTTCAGTCTGGACACTCTCCGTGAGTTCGATCGGAACGTGGGGCTGGAAACCGTTTCCGTGCTTGCGGTTCCCATGCGGGATCATACCGGGGATATTATCGGGGTAATTCAGCTTTTCAACGCGCTGGGTGAGGACGAGCGTCCGATACCGTTTTCTTCTGCCATGGAAGAACTGGTGACATCGCTGGCCTCTCAGGCGGCGGTTGCGCTTGCCAATTCGCGGCTTATCCGGAATATCCGGAATCTTTTCGAGGGGCTGGTCACCTATTCCGCTCAGGCCATCGACGCCCGAAGCCCGCATACCGCCGGGCACTCCATGCGAGTTTCAAAACTGGTTATGGCTCAGGCAACCGCCATAAACCGGAGCAACGCGGGATGCTGGGCGGCGGTTGCTTTTTCCGAAGCGGAGATGGAAGAACTCCGCATGGCGGCTTGGCTTCATGACCTGGGGAAGATCGGGGTTCGGGAATACGTACTGGATAAGGTGAACAAGCTTGCCGATGACCGGATCGAGACGATAGCAGCACGGTTCAGATATCTTCAGAAAGATGCGGAGAACCGGGGAAACCTCCGGAAGCTCGAACTGGCCCGTCAAGGAGAAATGACACCGGAACGGTCGACAAGCATTGATCATTCCGTGCGCCGCGAATGCGAGAAGCTTCAATCAGATCTGGCCTTTGTTTTTCAGGTGAACAAGCCCGGTTTTCTTTCAGACGAGGATATGGATCGCCTGAAACGCGTGGCGGAGCGGACCTATATTGACCCGGACGGATGTGAGCGGCCTCTGCTCGAACCGTTCGAGCGGGAACATCTCGCTGTTCGGAAGGGCAATCTCACGACGGGAGAACGGGAAGAAATTCAGCGTCATGTGCACCATACAATCAACATTCTGAAAAAAATCCCTTTCACGGAGGAACTGAAGAACATTCCCCGATACGCCGCCGCACATCATGAACTGCTGGATGGTTCAGGATATCCAGGGGGACTTCAGGGGAAAGAAATCCCACTGCAATCTCAAATCATTACTATCGCGGACATCTATGAGGCGTTGACAGCCCAGGATCGTCCGTACAAACCCCCTCTTCCGACCGAAGACGCCCTGCAGATTCTTCAGGAAGAGGCACGGGCAGGAAAGCTGGACAAAGAACTGGTTGACCTGTTCATCTCGGAGGGTGTTTACCACACCCTTCCATAGCACTCTGGAGGTAGCCCATGGATAAGACACTGTTCATCATCAAACCGAACGTGGTCGAGGATCGAAATATTGGAGCGGTAATCACCGCTCTGGAGGAAAAGGGGCTGATCATCAAAAGGATGCGATTGGAAACGCTCACCCGTGGGCGTGCCGAGGAATTCTACGACGTACACAAGGGAAAACCTTTCTTTGATGAACTCCTTGACTTTATGACTTCCGGGCCGATCGTGGTCATGGTGCTCCAGCATGAGAACTGTGTTGAGTATGTCCGCCAGGTTATCGGCAACACCGACCCGGCCAAAGCTGCCGAGGGTACCATCCGAAAACGGTTCGCCAGGAGTCTGACCAAGAACGCAGTTCATGCCGCCGATTCCGACGAGCATGCCATTCGCGAGATCGCTTTCTTCTTCGGTTATGACGAGGCGATGTCGGGGCCGACCTCCCCCGAAGGGGTGATGGAGCGGCAGCTGACTGAAAAAAACCGGTAATATTCACCTGTTCAGGAGTATATACCCGTGCGTGCGGGCCTGAGTTCTACCAGTGTCACCGGGCAATGCGGACGCGAATGTGTCTGCATCCCGGTCGTCAACTGCACTTGCGGTTACAGGCCGGAGGGTGGGGTTGACGGCTGGAAGATGATTTCTGGCTTGACAGCACTGGGTCTGTTTCGTATAATAAAAGGATGTTTTCTATGGAAATTATTCTCTTCGGTCCAGGGGAACGCGAAGAAATCGTCGAGTTGGACGCCGGACCCGAAGAATTGGATATCCAGAGCGAGGAATATGTTCTGGAAAGCCCGGTTCATGTCGCCTGCCGCATAAACCGGAATGGGGATCTGGTCAGGGTCCGGGGCGAAGCGCACGCGAGCCTGAGTGTACCGTGTGACCGTTGTCTCGAATCGTTTCTCTATGAAGTGTGCGGTTCATTTTCCTTCCTCGTCCAGCGGATGCCGCAGGGCGTACCCGTCCCGGAGGATTCGGAGACGGAATCCGAGGAAGATGAGAACCTCTACTTTGTGGAGCACGACGCCAACACGTTCGATATCGGCAAATATGTCCATGATGCCATTCTCCTGGCGCTTCCGTTGAAGCTTTTGTGCCGGGAGGATTGCCAGGGACTGTGCGTTTTGTGCGGGAGCAATCTGAATGAAGGAGAGTGCGGGTGCCGGTCCGCTGATACGGACTCCCGCTGGCAGGGATTGAAAAAGCTTTCTGAAAAATAGTGTTGAACATTATTCAAGGCGCATTGTGAAAGGAGCATCGCATGGCGGTTCCGAAGAGAAAAACGTCAAAGTCGCGCAAGCGGCTGCGCAGAACGCACTGGAAACTCGAAGTCCCGGCCGTATCAATTTGCGGGCATTGCGGACAGCCCACGATGCCCCACCGGGTATGCCCCGGCTGCGGGTATTATAAGGGGAGACAGGTTATCGAGCCCGCGAACGCGTAAACTGATTCCATGGCAGAGGGAACGATTCGTATAGCCGTCGACGCGATGGGCGGAGACAACTACCCCGATGTTTTGGTTGAGGGGAGTGTTTCCGCGCTTATGCGTTTTCCTGATGTGGAGATCGTACTGGTCGGCGATGAAAAGTTGGTGCGGAACTCGGTGGATCGTACGCTGGCTCACGAAATGGGGAAGCAACCCGCTCCTGGATCCGGTGAAAGTATCCGGACCCGTTTGCGTGTCATGCATGCCGCGGAAGTGATTTCCATGGCCGAGAGTCCAGGGAGGGCGGTGCGTTCCAAGCGGGATTCATCAATTGTTATCTGTAACAAGCTCTGCCGGTCGGGCGAAGTTGACGCCGTCATTGCAGCGGGAAACACCGGGGCCGCCATGGCGGCGTCAATTTTATACATGGGACGCCTGAGAGGGGTGTCTCGTCCTGCGATCATGGCGCTTTTCCCCTCGGAAAAAAACATTGTCGCTATTCTCGATGTGGGGGCCAATACTGATTGCAAGCCGGGGCACCTCTATCAGTTCGGGGTGATGGGCTCGATATTCACCACCCACATTCTCGGGTACGCTTCTCCCCGGGTTGGTCTCCTCAATATCGGAGAAGAGCGCTCGAAAGGAAATGAACTCACCACGGAAACCTACGATATTCTGGAGAAATCCGATCTGAACTTTATCGGGAATATCGAAGGTCGAGACATATTCAAAGGCGTTGCCGACGTGGTCGTATGCGACGGGTTTGTCGGCAATGTTCTGCTGAAGTTTGGCGAGAGCATATTTGGATTCATCACCAGCCAGTTGAAAAAAAAGACCTCCGGCAATCTGCCTCGGACCCTCGGAGGGCTCATGCTTCGGCCGGTATTCCGGGAGATCAAGAAGGAGATGAGCCCGGAAGACTACGGAGGAGCCCCGCTGATCGGGGTGGACGGAGTTTCCATAATTTGTCACGGAAATTCCAAGCCCATCGCGATATCCAACGCCATAAAGGTGGCCAGACAGTTGGTGCTTGAAGAAGTCAATCTCCTGATTAAAAACGAATTTATAAGGAAGAACATTCTCGGCAATGACTAAACAGCCCCTGATCACTGGTCTCGGTTTCAGCGTTCCTTCGCAGATCTGGGACAATAATCGTCTCGAACAGATGGTCGAAACGTCCGATGAATGGATTCGGAGTCGGACTGGTATTGTCACCCGGCGGATCGCCGGTGAGGGGGAGACCACCGCTACCCTGGCCACCGCCGCGGCGCGTGCGGCGATCACCGACGCCGGCATGACCCCGCGTGACATCGACGTCGTGATCGTGGCGACCATGAGTCCGGAAATGGGCTTTCCCGCGACCGCTTGTTTCGTTCAGGCCGAAATAGGAGCCGTTAACGCCGCGGCCTTTGATCTTTTTGCCGCCTGCACGGGATTTGTGTATGGGATCACTGTCGCCTCATCCATGGTCTCGGCCGGGGTTGCCAAAAATGTGCTCGTCATCGGAGCGGAAACGCTGTCCCGGGTTGTGGACTGGACCGACCGGAACAGTTGCGTTCTTTTCGGCGACGGCGCCGGGGCGGCAGTGGTTTCGGCCGGGGGAACGGGCGGGCGTATCGTTGATTGTATCATCAAGGCTGACGGCCAAAACACGGATCTCCTTTACATGCCCGGTGGCGGGTCCCGTCACCCGACTACAGAGGAAACCGTACGTAACAGAATGCATTACCTCAAGATGACCGGGAAAGGGCTCTACAAGGAAGCCACAACCTCCATGGCGGGGGTTGTTCAGGAAATTCTGGAGCGCAACGGTCTCGGTGTTGCCGATATTGACCTTCTTGTACCGCACCAGGCGAATCTCCGGATTATTCAGAGCACCGCAAAAAGGCTTGAATTGCCACCGGAAAAGGCGTACGTTAACATCGACCGATACGGAAACACCTCCGCGGCCACCATTCCCATTGCCATGACCGAAGCTCGTGACGAGGGTCTTCTGAAAGAAGGCTCCATCGTAGTGCTGGTGGCGTTTGGGAGCGGTATGACGTGGGGGGCAACCCTTTTGAGGTATTGATGGCGAAATTCGCGTTTATCTATCCCGGACAGGGATCCCAGACGGTAGGCATGGGCGTCTCTGTCGCAGAAGCGTTTCCTGAAGCCTCCGACCTCTTTCGACGGGCTTCCGGGCTGGCCGGTTACGATGTCCTTGCCCTGTGTGCGGAAGGACCGCAGGAAAAACTCTCCCGTACCCTCTATACGCAGCCCGCATTGTTTACGGTCGAGGCCGCGGTCACCGGGGTTCTGAAAAAACGTGGCGTTGTCCCTGCCGCCGCCGCTGGACACAGCCTCGGCGAGTATGGGGCGTGGTATGCGGCAGGCGTGTACTCTTTCGAGGATGGGTTCGCTCTGGTATCAGAGCGCGGACGCCTCATGGACAGCGCCGACCCTGATGGAAAGGGCGCCATGGCCGCGGTTATCGGGCTGGATGAGGATGTAGTAAGAACGGCATGCGACGAGGCGGGAGGAACGGTGGTCGTCGCGAACCTCAATTCTCCCGGACAACTGGTGATTTCCGGAGAGAAGCCAGCGGTTGAGCGCGCAGGCCTGCTCCTGAAGGAGCGGGGGGCCAAGCGAGTTCTTCCTCTGCCGGTCAGCGGAGCGTTTCATTCCCCCCTGATGGAACCGGCGCGCGAAGCATTCGCATCGGCTGTTGCGGCGGCGAACGTGCGGAATGCCGAAATACCGGTGTATTCAAACGTAACCGCATCCCCGGTAACCGAAGCGGAAGAGATACGGAAGCTCATGATTTTTCAGATGACTTCTCCGGTCCGCTGGATTGAGACGGTCCGGAACATGGCCGGAAATGGAATCGTGAATGCATTGGAGATTGGCCCGGGGAATGTTCTGGCCGGCTTGATTAAACGGATTTCGGATGCGGTTACGGTGACCGGTGCAGCAGATTCGGTACGGGTAGAGGAGGTGTTGAATGATGAGGCTTGAGGGGAAGGTTACCCTGATTACCGGCGGGGCGCAAGGCATCGGCAAATCCATTGCCCTTCGCATGGCCTCGGAGGGATCTGTCATCGCCGTAGCTGACATGAACCGGGAACGGGCCGAGGAAGCCGCCCAGGAAATCATTCGTGGGGGCGGAACGGCGAAAGCGTTTTTCATGAACGTTTCTGATGATGTCTCGGTCGATGCCTCGGTGGAAGAAGTGCTCGACGCTTTCGGCCGGATCGATGTCCTGATCAACAACGCCGGGATCACCCGCGACAACCTGATGATCCGGATGAAAAAGGAAGACTGGGATCTTGTCCTCGCGGTAAACCTCACCGGGACTTTTCTGGTTTCCAAATCCGTGGTTCGTCACATGATGAAAGCCAGGAGAGGGAGTATCATCAACATCGCCTCGGTGGTAGGGCTCATGGGAAACGCCGGACAGGCCAACTATTCCGCCACCAAGGCGGGAGTTATCGGTCTTACCAAGACCATGGCCAAGGAATTCGCATCTCGCGGCGTGACCGTAAATGCTATCGCTCCGGGGTATATACAGACGGAAATGACCGAGCACCTTTCGGATGAGGCCAAACAGGCGTTCATGACCGTTATTCCGCTCAAACGTCCGGGAACCCCCGGCGATGTTGCGGCGGTTGCGGCGTTTTTGGCCTCACCGGATGCCGCATATCTGACCGGACAGGTAATTTCGGTTGACGGTGGCATGCACATGTAGGATTTTAACAGACAGCAGTGACGCGGTTAACGTTACCATTAACCTGTATTCGGAGGAGTAAGCAATGAGTCTGGAACAGAGAGTCAAAGACCTGGTCATCTCTCAGCTTGGTGTAGACGCCGGTAAGGTCAACAACGATTCCTCTTTTATCGAGGATCTGGGAGCCGACTCGCTGGATACCGTGGAGTTGGTCATGGCGTTCGAGGAAGAGTTCGATATCGAAATTCCGGACGAGGACGCCCAGAAGATGAAGACGGTGCAGAATGTGATCGATTACCTCAAAGACAAGGTAAGTGAGTAACGTGACGAAATGAGACCGGCGGGCTTCGGCCCGCCGGTCCCGATACTGATGGGATTCACCCAAGGACGGTCAGGATTCGATATGGGAAGTAATAGAAGAGTGGTTGTCACGGGACTGGGAGTGGTCAGCCCGATCGGAAATTCGGTTGGCGAGTTTTGGCCTGCGCTGATCGGCGGCAAGAGCGGCATTGCCACGATCACCAGGTTCGATCCCACCAATTTCAAAGTTCGCATTGCTGCGGAAGTCAAGAACTGGAGTCCCGAACCGGTCATAGAAGCCCGTGAGGCCAAGCGGATGGACCTCTTCAGCCAGTTCGCTCTGTACTCTTCCTCCGAGGCCATGAAATCCAGCGGCCTGGACATGGAAAAAGAGGATTCCTTCCGGGTTGGCGTGGTTTACGGTTCCGGGATTGGCGGGATCAACGTGCTGGAAGATCAGGTTAAGGTGTATCTGGAAAAAGGACCGAACCGGGTTTCCCCGTTCTATATTGTCGGCATGATTCCCGATATAGCTGCCGGACACGTTTCCATGATGTTCGGGCTCCGCGGTCCGAATTACGGTACCGTGTCGGCATGTGCCACCGGCGCGAACGCTATAGGCGCGGCCTATCAGGAAATTCTCCTCGGAAATGCTGATGCCATGATCGCCGGTGGTTCTGAAGGAGCAATTTCCCCCACCGCCATCGCAGGATTCATGAATATCAAGGCGCTTTCTTCCAGGAATGACGACCCGGAAAAGGCTTCCCGCCCCTATGACATTGATCGTGACGGCTTCGTTATGGGAGAAGGCGGTGGTGCGGTCGTTCTGGAAGATCTTGATCACGCTTTGAAACGCGGCGCCACGATTTATGCGGAACTGACCGGAATCGGGGCTACCGCGGATTCCTACCACATTACGGCTCCCCATCCCGACGGGATCGGCGCGGCGCGGGCCATGGAACTGGCCGTGCAAAAGTCGGGGATGCGTATGGAAGATGTCGACTATGTGAATACCCATGGCACGGCAACCCCGACCGGCGATGTGGCAGAGATAAATGCCATCAAACGGGCGCTCGGCGAACATGCGTATAAGACGAATATTTCCTCTACGAAATCAATGACCGGACACCTGCTCGGGGCTGCGGGGCCGGTGGAGTTCATTGCCACTGTGCTGGCGGTGAAAAACAACATCATTCCGCCCACGATCAATGTTGATAATCAGGATCCCGAGTGCGACCTGAACTGTACTCCCAATGTCGCGGTCGAGAAGGAAGTGAATTTCGCACTTTCCAACTCCTTCGGATTCGGTGGGCACAATGCCACGCTCGCGGTCAGGAAATTTATGAAAGCATAGAGATATGAATGCATTCCGGTGGCTGGGTAATGTGCTGGTAAACGGCGCCAGAAAAAAAACCGACCGGGAGCCTCCACTTGATATACGCAGAGTCGAGGCGGCCCTGGGATACCATTTCAAGGATCCGTTTCTGCTCTATCGCAGCCTGAAGCACCGATCTTATTCACAGGCCCGGGACGGGAACATATATCTTTCCAACGAGCGTTTGGAGTTTCTGGGCGACTCGGTACTCAATCTGGTGGTTGCCCACTCTCTTTTCACCCGGAACCCGAATTTTCAGGAAGGCGATCTCACCAAGCTGAAAAGCATGTTGGTGAGCAAGACTTCCACTGCCATTGCGGGGAAAAAGGTAGGGATAGATCGGTTCATCTTGCTGAGTTCGTCGGAAGAGGATGCGGGGGGTAGGGAACGAACGTCTATCATCGCCGACACCTTCGAGGCGATTATCGGGGCAATATTCCTTGATGGCGGTCTTGAACCGGCAGCTGAGTTCATAAAACGAACCATTCTCACCGATGAAAGCGTCCTCGCCGGTGAAGAACAGAAAAATTACAAAAGCATTCTTCTGGAACTTACCCAGTCCAAGAAGCTTGGTCACCCGGTGTATCGAACCATTTCCGAAGCGGGCCCGGATCATGACAAGCTGTTCACGGTAGAAGTATTTGTCCTGGGGGAATCCTTCGGGGTCGGCAAGGGGAAAAGCAAGAAAATCGCCCAGCAGATGGCCGCCAAAGAGGGGCTGGCCAAGGTGAACCGAATGCTCTCGACGAAATAGGGCGGACATGTTTCACCGTCTGATGGGTGTCGTAGGAAACAATCTGATATACTTATTATACCGATTCACGAGCCGGCGGCATGCCGGAGTCAAAAGAGGAGACAATGCTCGATTATCTGCTGACCGAAGACCAGAAGATGATCCGCGATGCCTGCCGCGAGATCGCCGAGGAACACATCAAACCGGTCCGCGCCAAGTATGACGAGGAAGGTACCTTTCCCTGGGATATCGTGGATGTCCTTCGTCAGGCAGACATTTTTGGCGTATACCTCCCGGAGGAGTATGGCGGGTTTGGCGGCGGCGTGTTCGAGAT
>JAWLHT010000045.1:4311-21764 GCA_041690195.1 Candidatus Latescibacterota bacterium | reverse complement strand
TGGCTCAATTCCCCCTCTCTCTGGAGAGAGGGGGAGTAAGGGGGTGAGTTACCGGCCAGCACCTCCACTGATTATATATAGTATTCATGTGTGCCAGTGGCTTTCCCTTATCTTTACGACAATGCCCCTCATCCCTCTCTTGCGAGATAGCGGATGACGCAATGGGAAACACAGAGTTACACTGTACCGTCAACGATGCACGGCAACTCTCGCGTCCTTTCTTTTATGCTCAAAAGAACCCTGGTAGTGATAGGTCTTTTCAGGAGAGGGGCTCATCCGCCGGTACCGGGATGAAATGTGAGCACAGGTTCAGTCCGCGCCGCCCTCATTGAGACCGTTTTTCCTGCCCGATGGTGATTCCTTTAATCCAGCGGCGGTGGATCTGCAATGAAATTTACTTGTTTAAATCTTTTTGTCAACCGATAACGGGCGGGCCGCGAAAAAATATGAGAAAACTCTGCGATGTGAGCGTGCCGGAGAATCTGGAGTCGATTCCATCCGTACGGAAAGCGGCTTGACTTCCTTCCGGAGAATGAGTATTTCTCAGGAAAGGATATGCGTTTCGGTAAGCGGTCGGAATATTTGGCCGGTCTTCCGTCCGGAAGGGCGAAATGGCTTTCCCGTATGGTGAAGGGGATGAGCATGAGAGCGAAACATCTGCTTTTCGCGGTATTGTGCATGGCAACTGCGCACCTGGCCTTCGCGGAGGATGTAAACGTCGCACTGGCCCGCTGGGGAGCGACCGCCAGCGCCAGCAGCGCGTTCGACGGGGATTATTTCGCCGAGAACGCCATCGACGGGAACTACACCTCGAGCGGTTCGGACAAGTGGAACACACGGTCCGGCTGGAACCAGGCCCAGCCCCACTGGCTGGTGATCGATTTCTCCGCTCCCCGAAAAATCCACCGGGTGGTGATTCGCCACGAGGGCGTGGTCGGCGGTGGAGCGCTGTACAACACCTCGGACTACCGTTTGCAGGCGGGCGATTCCCCCGACGGGCCCTGGCGTGACCTCGTTCCGCCGGTTTCAGGCAACCGGAAGGACGTTACGGAGCACGAGTTCGCCCCGGTGAGCGTGCGGTATCTCCGGCTGATGGTGACAAAGGGGGAGCCGAAGGCCAACGAGTACGCCCGCATCTTCGAGGTGGAAGCGTATTCCCGGAGCGAGGACTTATCCTCTCCACTGGCCGGAGTGATTCCGGACCCGTCGTTCCGGCGTGAATCGGGCGGCGGTTACGAAGTGAAAGCGGCTCTGGATGCGGTGATTCCGCCTGCCGCGGCGCGGGACGGCCGTCTCGAAGCGAGGGTGGGGGGACGGGTCATCGCCCGGTTCGAGGCTGCCCGGCTTTCCGCTCCGGCGGAGCTGTGGCTCCCGGTCCCCGGAAAGGGGAAAACCGCGGCGCTGGACCTGGTATTCGTATCCGGAGGCGGAGAAACGCCGGTAAACCGAATGACCTATGCCGCTGCCGAGCCGGGCTGGTTCTCCGGGGGCGTGGCGCATATCGTTTCCTCCAGCCATCAGGACATCGCCTGGATGAACAGCCCGGAGATATGTATCCGGGACCGGGACCGCAAGGTAATCACCCCGGCGCTCAAACGGCTGAAGGAAAATCCGGACCTGCGTTTCTCGGTGGAAACCACCCTCCAGCTTATGGAATACCTGGAGCTTCATCCCGAACGGAAGGAGGAAATACGCGAACTCACCCGTCAGGGACGGCTGGAATGGGGCGCGACCTACCACCAGCCCTATGAATCCATGTATCCCGGCGAATCGCTCATCCGTCAGGTCTACCTGGGCCGGAAATGGCTGAAGAAGACCCTCCCCGGATGCGACTCGCGCATCGCCTGGAACCCCGACGTCCCCGGGCGGGCCATGCAGATGCCTCAGATTCTGGCCCGGGCGGGAATCAGGTACCTCCTCATGAGCCGTCACGAAGAAGGTCTCTACGACTGGAAGAGCCCGGATGGCAGTGGTGTGCTGGCCTATTCGCCGGGGCATTACCACGAGTCGGGCATGGTGTTCCGGGCGGGGATCGAGCACGGCGAGGACGGCACCACCATCATTCAGAAATACAAGAACCTGAAGGATTCGGCGGTCTCGCTGTCCGCCAAACTGGATGTCCGGGACGACTATTACCGCTCCCGGGGAATTGCCCCGCAGTACGGCGTCATCATGTCCAGCGATTTCACCGGTCCGGTGGAGATGGACGACCTCCTGGCGGAATGGAATAGGGTGAAGACGGACCGGGAATCCCATTTCGCGCTGCCGAAGCTGAATTACTCCACCGGGGAGCAGTTCTTCGACGCGGTTTCCGCCGGGAATCCCCGGTTCGACACCATTACCGGCGAGCGACCCAATGTCTGGCTCTATATCCACGGTCCGACCCATCACAAGGCGCTGGACGCCTGCCGGGAGGCGGGGTGGGTGCTCCCCGCCGCGGAAACCTTTGCCGCCATCGAGGGCGTGCTGGCCGGGAGCTTCAGGGATTATCCCGCCGCGCGGCTCGACGAGGCATGGAAGAAGGCCATCTATCCCGACCACGGCTGGGGCGGCAAGAACGGCCACATCACCGACCGGGTGTTCCGGGAAGCCTTCGAGGCCGGGCGCGACGCCGGACGGGACATGCTCCGGCAGTCGGCGGAGTCCATCGCCGCCCGGGTGAAGACCCGAGGCGACGCCCGCCCGATTTACGTTTTTAACCACCTCTCCTGGGCGCGTTCCGGGCCGGTGGAGGCCACCCTGGATCTCTTCGGGGCGGAAACCGCCGGAATGGAAATCGTGGACGCCAAAGGCAACCCCGTGCCGCACCAGGTGGTTGCCGGGCCCGGCGGCGGTTTCGCCGAGGATGAGCGCATGACTGTGCTGTTCATGGCCCGAAATGTCCCGCCGGTGGGATATGCAGTCTACTACGCTGTTTCGCAGGAGAACACCGGCGCGAGCGCCCCCGCCGCGGGGCCGCTCGCGCCGGTGCTGGAAAATGAATTCTACCGCATCGAGCTTTCCGATACAGGGGTGCGCAGAATTTTCGACAAGGAGCTGGGGAAAGAAGTGCTCGCGGCCGGAGCGTTCGGCGGCGGCGACGTGTTCACCATGCGGTCGGTGGGGAACGGCGCCGGTGAGTTCGCGGATGTCCAGCAGCCGGACATGGAGGGCTTCGCCCGGCTGAGCGCGGGCCGTACCTCCTGGGTCTGTGCCGAGCGCGGGCCGGTGCGGACAACCTGGGAAACCGCCGGAATGGTGCGAAACACTCCGGTGCGCCTGAGGATTCGGCTCCTGAACGGGGTCAAGCGCATCGACTTCGAAACGGATATCCTCGGCTGGGACGGCGAGAAGAACCGGGAATTCCGCATGGCGTTTCCCCTGGCGATACGGAAGGCCCAGGTGGCTTATGCCGTGCCGATGGGGGTGGTGGAGGTGGGGAAGAGCGAGATCGCGGGGGCCGCGGGCGAGCGGTACACCTCTCCCTGCGCCGGAGTGCATCCGCGTGAGGTCATGGATTGGTTCTCCGCCTCCTCCGGGGATTTCGGGGTGACCATCAGCTCCAGCGTATCCGTGTTCGACTGGGTGGACCCCACCGGAATGGTGGACGGCGCAACCCTGCTCCAGCCGGTTCTCCTGGCCAGCCGTAAGAGCTGCCACTGGGAAGGGAACTGGTATCTCCAGACCGGCGATCACACTTTCGCCTTCTCTCTCACCTCCCACCGGGGCGACTGGCGCAACGGATGGAAGGCGGGAACCGGAGCCGCCCAGCCATTCACCGTCCTGACCGGCGAACCCAGCCGGCAAGGGGGAACGCTCCCCGAAACCTTCAGCTTCTGCGGCGTGGACCGGGAGAACGTGTTCATCAGCGCCATCAAGAAGTGCGACGACGATGACAGCGTTATCATCCGCTGCTGCGAAATCGAGGGCCGCGACGCTAGGGGCGCGGTGACCTGGTTCTCCGGTCTCGCCGGCGCGGAGCGCACCAACATCATCGAGGAAGAGGGAACCCCGCTCGCGGTGAGCGGCAACCGCCTCCCGGTCACCGTGGGGCACCATGCCATCGAGACCTTCAAGATCAGGCCGGTGATGGGGAAATAGCCCTTTCGGCGGATACAGAACCACGAAAACAGGGCCGGGGAAGAGAATTCCCCGGCCCTGAAAACGTTCCGGCGTACGATGCGGCTCCGGTCATCTCTTCGCGCCGGCCTGCTTTTGCTGTTGCGTTAAAATATCTCCCACGATTTTATCTCTGCTGCCCGGACCGATGGCAACGATTCTCGCCACCTGACTGTCGGTGAGAGGGTGCTGCGTGTTGATAAACCGGGAACGGATCATGTTGGCGAATGCCTGTTTCTGCGCCTTCGTCAGCACCCCCATCATCGGCCGCATATCTTTGACATAATCAGGGGTGAACAGTTTTATGATTCGTTCCTGCTGTTCCCCGGAAAGCGGAACACCGGCCGGGTCAAGCACGGCCTGGAATCCCTGAACAACCACACGGCCGTCACCCGCGGGTGCGGTGGCGATGGGGCCGCCACCCGCTCCCGGCCGGGCCGTGGACTGGGTGTTTCGGTTTCCCCCGGAGGCATTCGCTTTACGGTAATCCCCCAGAAAAGCGTCCATGATTTGTTTCGCGGCTTTCCCCGTCACCTTTTCAAGATTCTCTTTCGCGTCCTTTCCCGTAACCTGCTTTGACCAGATCAGGGCGAGATTGTTCTTCGTCCCCTTCTCGCCCACCTGCTTATACAGTTCGAGTCTTACCATGTGGGTATAGCCGGGCTCAAGGAGGGAGGAGGTGCTTTCCGGAAAGAGCCGAACCTGAAAATCGAACAGGTAATACGGTTTGCCCGTGTCCCGCGTTCTGGCGATGCCCGCTTTCTTCAGCCCATTTTCCACCGTGGTCCGGATTGGGGACAGGTCAAACCACTCCGGAGTGACAACCCCGTTCGGCGTTTTTTCGATGGCCGATACCACAACGGAGTTGAGCTTCCTGACGTCCGCAATTCCCTGAGCCGCATCCTTGCCCTGCGCGGAAACGCCTCGGGCAAGGATGGATGCCGCAATCATGAAGAAAAACCAACGCATGGGTTCCTCCCTGATACCGTGTAGAGAATTATTGATACAAAAAGATAAAATTGTACCACACCCATGCGCAAGCATTATTTCGCTGTTTTGGAGTTTCAGGGGTTTGAGCCGGCGCGGCATCGTCGCATCGGCCGGGGAGCATCCATCCGCTCGCGTTCCTTTGACTTTCCGGCACTCCGGCGCTTTCTGTCAATAGCCCCGCTTCAGGCCCACATTGTGAACCCGTCCGAATTCAGAATAGGGGCTTCCCTCGAAGGCGCCGTTGGGATAGATGGTCGGCAGATTCCCCGTCCGCTCGATGATCTTCTGGGCGATGCTCATGCTGACCGCGTAGAAGAGCTGGTTGAGGACAACTCCCGAGGTGGGGCAGACCCGCCGGTCCACACCCGGCACGGCGAAGAGGCCGTAGGTGTCACAGTTGTAGCCGAGGTGGATGTCCGTGCCGCCGGGGACAGTTTTTCCCCCGGGGAAACCCTTGCTGCGGGTGGCGGGCCCGAGGGAGACGGTTTTACAGCCGATTTTTCGGCAGAGATCAAGGAATTCCAGGTCCGCCGGGTCGTCCGGCTGGCAGGTTCCCATGATGACCAAGTCCTTGTCCGTGGCCTTGAAGTTCTTGACCAGACCCCATTCCGGACCGGCGTTGAACACGGATTTGTAGATGCAGAGGCCGCCCATGCGGGTATTGGATTCGATGGCGAGCCCTTCCCAGTATTTGCTGTAGACGTGGACCTTGTTGCCGGAGAGCACGGCGTCCACGGCGAGGTCCGCAACCGTCTCGGCGGAGCCCAGTTCGCCCTCGATGAGTTCGAGCTGACGGAGGACTTCGGCGAAGTATTCTTCCCCCAGCGGCTTGGTAAGGCTCACCCGCTTGACCGTATCGGGGAGCTTCGGCTCGTCGCCCTTGACCTTCACCGCGATGCCTTCGGCGGCGAGCATCCGGACCGCGTCGGCGGTCATCACCCAGAAGGTGGTCATGCCGATTGCCCCGGACACCGCGCCCATGGGGTATTCCGCTCCCGGGAGCCAGATGATGGGCCCCCAGGTGGTGCTGTAGGTCTCGACCCAGAGGTCGGAGACGGCGCGGATGGTGTACTGCCGGTGCTGCTCGGAGAGCAGATGGGCGTCCGGTGTATCGCCGCACCAGGGAACGGGGCTCCCGATGAGGAACACTCCCTTCCTGCGCGGGTCTTCGAGCTTTTTCGCGATAATTCCGCCCAGGAGGAGGTCGCCCTTCTTCGCCTGGTCTTCCGGGTAGCCGATGGTGAAAATGTCGGTGTCGCCGGGACGGTCGGGATACATGTCCTCGTTGTGGCAGTGGCCCACATCCCAGGTGGTGTAGCATTTCCCGCCGTTTTTGTAGGTCCGGGCGATATGGCGGGAGGCTTCCAACAGGTTGTCGGACTCGGTGACCTGGATTTCACGGATGATGTCCCGCACCGAGCGGAGATAGCGGAGGGAGATTTTCTCGGGCTGTTCTCCGGCGGGTGCGGCGGCAGTTTTTCCGGACATCATCGCCGCGCCGGTTGCGGCGAGCGGCAGGATACGGAGCGCATCACGGCGTTTCATGGACGGTTCTCCTTGGGAAATATGGTTGGACCTGATTCATCATCACATCAACTGTTTATAACCACGAACCACACGAAATACACGAACAATGAAATTGAACAGTATACAGTGGTGGTAATTTCGTGGTTCCTGTCCCGCTGTGGGGTGTCAACGGCAAACCGGCGGAGTGGAATGCATGATATGACGTCTATTGTGACTGCTGTCCGTGATTCCTCCACCTTTCCGAACAGGCGTCACAACCCCACGAACCGGACATGCTGTTCGTGTTCCGCTTCCCAGGCGGGTGCGGTGACGCAGACCTGACGGAGGCGGCCCCGGTAGTAAAACCGCTTCCCGGGCGGCACAATCACCACATCGCCGGCCTCCACCGGGTGTTCAACATCCTCTATCACCCAAACGCCGCCGCCTTCCACGATGTAGAAGATGAACGCGCTCCGTTCGTGAAGAAACTCTTCGGCGTGGCCGGTGTCCGTTTCCTGCCAGACCACCGCCGCCTGGGGGCAGTCGTCCGCGCCGTTGTAAATCCGCATCGAAACGCCGTGCTTTTCAATGAGCGGGGCATTTCCCCGTTTGAATACCATCGTTTCACCTCCGGGTTCGACTGAACGAAAGTATGATACGAAAACGCGATCAATACACAAAGAAAGCCTGAGGGGAGTCCCTTCCCAAGAGAAGATACGGTGTATCATACTGAAGGTGAGTCAAGTGGAAAAGACTGTCTGAATGGGGATGCGCGGGATTAAGACAAGATGAAAACCGGATAAAAGAATCTCACATCCACCGTCATTTGTCTTTCATCATCTTTATCCCATGCATCCCACGCATCCCAATTCAGACAAGTATTTCCGGGGTGTTTCCCCGCATCCCAATTCAGACAGTTTCTTGTCGAGCTATTTTTTACGTTTGGCTCTCTTTCTTTGCGGGAGTACTTTCTTCACACTTTGAATCGTACTTTTTATGAGAGAATATACGATGTTCGAAGCCGGTTCATGGGAACTTTTTGATGCCGGTGACCGATATGGAATTTGCCGTGAACAGCAAACGGCGTTCCCGCATTGACACGGAGCCGAAAATTCACGAAATTACATTGATCACGGAATTAACGGTTATATGGAGCATCCAGGAGGAATAATGTCCGAGAAAATGCCGAAAGCCAAGCTGTATTTCGCCGATGCCGCGGTGGAGAGCATGGAAGCCGAAAAGACCCTTCCCGCCAAGTTTGCGCGGGTCCTGAAGAAACTCAATCTCCCGGACCGGGTCGGCGGGAAGAACGTGGCGGTAAAAATGCACCTTGGCGACGCCATCGGGTACACCACCATCCATCCCGTGTTCGTGCGCACCCTCGTGGACGCGCTGAACGAGGCCGGGGCCGAATCGGTGAAGATCATTGACGGCAAGGCGCAGACCGGCATCGGGCGCGGATACACCCGCGAAGTGCTCGGCTGCCCGGTGGTGTCCTGTTTCGGTGAGACCGGGAAATATGTCTACCGCGAGCCCATCGGTTTCAAGAGCCTGGATGAGGCGCTTTTTTCCGGCGAGGCGCTGGACAGCGATTTCTTCCTGGACTTCTCCCATGTGAAGGGGCACGGGGCCTGCGGGTTCGGCGGCGCGCTCAAAAACATCGCCATGGGCGTGGTCCCGCCCGAGACCCGGACCAAGCTCCACCGTCTGGAGGGCGGCATATCCTTCGACAGCGAAAAGTGCATCTTCTGCAAGAAATGCATCGAGTCCTGCCGGTACGGCGCCATCAAGCCGAACGAGGAAACCCGCAAGATAGAGATTTTCCACCACAACTGTACCTACTGCCAGCACTGCGTCATGATCTGCCCCCGGGGCGCGGTCACCATGGAAAACCGTCAGTTCCGCGATTTCTCCCAGGGGATGGCCATGGTCACCGCGGCTTTCCTCAAGCGGTTCGCCCCGGAGAACCTGCTCTTCGTCAACCTGCTGACCAACATCACCATGTACTGCGACTGCTGGGGATTCAGCTCGCCCTCGCTGGTTCCGGATATCGGCCTTCTGGCGGGAGAGGACATCGCAGCCATCGACACCGCCTCGCTCGACCTCATCAAAACCGAAGACCTGATCCCGCGGAGCCTTCCCAAAAACCACACCCTCCGCGAGGGGAAACACCTCTTCGAGCAGGTGCACGGTAAGGACCCCTACGCCATGATCGAATTCCTCCAGGAATACTATCCCTGCACCGGCCAATACGAACTCGTTACGGTGCGGTAACGCTTTCCGGCGGGGGGAGCGTCTGCTTCCCCCGCCGCCTCTCCTTTCTTCGTTCAAGCTCGGCTGCTCTCCGCCCACCTCCTGATTCAGTGTGATTCTTCTTCTTGTGTATGTATATTACAATAAATACACAAAGGAGGCCGTATGCAGATAAACGGCGTGGAGTCGGCTCCGCAAGGCAAGCAGGCGCGAGTGACTGCCGCGATACTGACGTTTTTGCTGACGCTTCTGCCGGGTCGTGCTTCGGGGCAGGCGGCGTCCTTCCGGTTGGGGACGGATTTTCCCCTGCGGTACACCGCGGGGCTCACCTATAATCCGTACGGGCGCGTTTCCCTTCAGGTGAACGCCGGTTTTCTGACAACTCCGTACGATGATATCATTCTCGACTATCTCTCCCTCCTGGATGTGGACGAAGATGCCCTTGATGTGGCGGAACGCGCGTTCGACCAGGGCGGCGTGTACGATATCGGAGCCAACCTGAACATTGGCAAGGGATACGTGGGAGTGTTCGGACAGTTCGTCCGTCTCCGGGGCAGCGGTACGCCGATCGAACTGCTGGAGGCGTTCCTGAATCTTGACCTGAGCCCGTACTATCTGCCCGGAACAAACCGCTCGGTCACCCTGCGTTCCACGCTGTATCAGGCCGGAGCCAGACTCGGCACACGGATTCCGGTTTTCGAACCGGACCTGGAACTGCATTTGGAACTCTCGTTCAGTGTCAATATTGACTCGGAAAGCTCCTTCACAACGGAAGCCTCTCTTCCCGAGTTCGTGTATGATCGGTTCGAGCAGGACCTCCGGGAAGTATACCAAGACTACCTCTACCTTCCCTCTATCGGAGCTTTCCTCGTTTACAATTTCGGCTGGTAGCGTGATGAGCGGCAACGGATGCCTGTGCCGGAATGGTAGCGCGTGGAGTATTCTCCTGGAAAAAATTTTTACTTGACGAAATGCCGGAACCCGTCCATATTATCGGAAGTGTAAGTTGATGAACGGTGCGGTTCCATTCCATGAATTCCCGGCGGCTAAGGCCGGTGTGAGAACGGTTGCGAGGGTCTGGTGATAAAGACGATTATTCATGGCGTGATTCTTTCTGCCTATGTGCTGGCGTTTTGCTCTGCTTATCCCGCGGAGTACCGGTGCCGGAACGAGCGTCGGAACGTCGCCCGCGCTGCAGATCCGTGCTGCGGAATGGGCAGCGAAAGGATTTCCGGGACCGCGTGCCACGAACGTCTTGCCCCGGAACCGCCAAGCTCTTGCTCTCATACCGGAAGCGGGCGTGAAGGCGCATTCGGACACGGACGAAAATCCCGTGCCGAAGATGAAGTTCCATGCCGGTGCGACATCAGGGCATGTTCCGCCTTGAAAAGCGTTCACCAGGGCGAACAGACCATGCGTGTCGTTCGGGGTGGCGAGGGGAAACTGACGGCGGCCCTTGCACCGGGTCTCCCGATACTTCCCGAGGGAAGAGGCCGGGTTTCAATATCACCGGTTCAACCGCCCGGCAATTCCCTGTTGCACCGGTGTCTGGTCCTTATCATTTGATTTCGTGTCATGGTCCGATCCTGGTGAAGAATCATCGGGCCGCCTGTCAACACGGCGGCTTTCCAGAATAATAAAAAAAATGATAAGGACAACACAATGAAGCGTTCCTACTTCCTTTCTTTCGGCGCGGCTCTTGCCGTTATCGCCATGCTCTCGACCGCCGCTTTTTCCAGCGGTCCTGAAACGAAAACGCAGGAAAATGGCAAGTCCACGGTAACCTGTTGCTGCGCCGAGAAGTGCGTATGCGGCGATGCGTGTGCGTGCAGTGAGAAGTGCGCTGACGGCGTCTGCGACGAGAAGTGCTGTGTGGCCGGATGCTGCCCCAAGGCTGATGGAGCCGAAGCTGCTGACAAGGTCTGCGGTTCCGAGTGTGGTATGAAAGCCGCCGTCGGATGCGGCATGAAGGCCGCCGCTGGGTCCGGAATGAAGACCGGAGCCGGATGCCAGAAGGCCGGCGCTGGCAAATGTCCCCGCATGGGCGCCGATACGGCGAAGTAAAAAAAGCGATCAGCAGTCAACTCAACCGGCGGAACCGAAAGGTACCGCCGGTTTTTTTTCGGAAGGTCCGAACGGTGTTCGAAGTGCGAACGCTTTGATATGTACCGGTTTCCTGTTCGAAATGCATCAGGTTGTCCCGCAGGAGGGCATGGAGTCCGAAGAAGCCGGACCGGGAATGTGTCTGCTATCCACTCTGAAAAACATGCCGCAGTCCACTATCGCTGATTATATTATCTCCGATTGTGTTTCTTGTGTTTCGAACTGAACCGCGCGTGGGAAGCCTGGCTTCCGTGCCGCGTCTTCGTCAAGACACTGGCACAGTGACTGCGGACACTCGCTGTATCATCGATGATTGTTGGAGCTGATATCATGAACCCCGAACTGCACGAACTCATCCGCGGGCGCTCGCTCGCCCCCGGCGGCGAGCCGGTTTTCATCTTCGGCGGTGAACTGCACTATTTCCGCATTCCCCGCCCGCTCTGGCGGGACCGTTTGCGGAAAGCCCGGGCCGCCTTCCTCAACACGGCCGGCGTCTACATCCCCTGGAATCTCCATGAGCCCTCGGAAGGCGGATTTGTCTTCCAAGACGACCTCGACCTCCGGGAGTGGCTGGAGTGCATCCGCGAGACGGGGATGTATCTCTTCGCCCGTCCCGGACCCTACATCTGCGCCGAGTGGGACGGCGGCGGCCTGCCCGGATGGTTTCTCGGCAAAGACCGTCTCGTACGGACCGGGGACCCGGAGTACCTGGAAGCGGTGAGCCGTTGGTTCCGTGCGGTGAACGGCATCCTCCGCGACTGGCTCCCGGAGAACGGCGGCAATCTCTTACTCTACCAGGTGGAGAATGAACTTACCTGGGATGAGCCGGAGTACTTCCGCCGCATGGCCGCCTGGGTTCGACGGGAGGGCATCACCGCGCCGCTCATTACCAATCTCAATCCCGGGATGCGCCCGAGCCCTGATATTGCCGATTCACTCGACCTTTATCCCGGCCCCTGGAACCTGCACAAGCCCGAAGTCTCCATCGCCAGCCTTCTGGAAGAGCAGCCCCGCAAGCTCGCCGCCTGCGTGGAACTCCAGATGGGCTTCGCGGTGGAAGTCGGTTCGACTTTGCCCACCATGGTCGGTCCCATCGATGCCGCCTGGGTCGAGGTTCACACTAAAAACAACATTGCCCGCGGCCTGAACATCCTCAATTACTATATGTTCGCGGGGGGAACCACCTTCGGATACCACACCGGCCGCCGCGATATCACTTCCTACGATTACGACAGCGGCATACGGGAATGGGGCGAATTGGGGGCGAAGTATTATGCCGCCCGCCGAATCGGCGCGTTTCTCGATTCTTTCGGGAAAGACATGGCGCGGACCGTTCCGGCCGCGGACATTCCGGTGGACGCTCCCCGGGGGGTCTCCGTGCTCCGTCGGCGGGGGGAGGACTCGGAGTTCGTTTTTCCGCGCAATCTCACCCGCTCGGCGCAGCGGCTATCCTTCCGGCTGGAACTCCCGGACGGGGAGGAGATCCCCTTCCCGCTATGGACGCAGCTTCATCTCGCACCCCAGTCCATGAAGATGCTGCCGGTCAACGTCTCTCTCGGCGGGGGCGTCACCCTCGTATACTCCTCAACCGAAGTGTTCGGGGTGTATCGCTTCGAGGACGAAGCCATTCTGGTAATCTCGGGTGAGCCCGGAGAGCACGGGGAAATTCTCCTGCGGGGCGTTCCAGGTGTTGACCACGTCCGGGGAGACGCGGCGATATCGGAGGAGTGCGGCGGCATGCTCGTTTCCTTCCTCCACCGGGCGGGAGCGCACCACATCCTGCTGCTTTCCCCGGAGGCCGACGACTTTTCCCCGTCGCTCCGGGGCATCCGCATTGTCGCGGCCGACCGGCATGTCGCGGAACGGACCTGGATCGTGGAGACGGAGCGCGGGCGGCTCCCGGTGCTTTCCGGGGAGTACTTTTCGGACGGCGGTGCGCTGGACGGCGGAACGCTCCGGCTGCCGCTCAGCCGCAGACCCGGCGGACCGGGATTTGTGGAGTTTCCCGCTCTTCCCAACGTGGTGGCTCCGCCCACGGCGTTCCTCGATGGGGTGGAGGTTGCCGTGGACGCGGACCGTCACCTCCGTACGGTGCGGGTTTCCCTGCCCCCGTCGGATGCGCCCGAAGCCGTATTTCCCCTCTCTCCCTGGCGGAGGCGGGCGGAGGAACCCCTCTCCCTCAACGGCGAACCGGGCTGGAAACCGTACCGGGCTTTCCTCGGGAACGAGCGTTCCGGCGAATGGGAAGGCGGCTACTACGCCTATCGCTGCCGGTTCGTCCATGACGGCTCCCCGGAAGGGGTACGGCTCATTTTTGCCGAACTGCACGACAACGCCGATATCTGGCTGAACGGGGAATATCTCGGCGGCGGCTCGGCGCGGAACAACAACGGGCTCCGTCTTGACCTGGACGCCACCCCGGCCTTGCGCCGGGGGGAGAACGAGCTTTTTGCGCTTGTGGAGAACGAAGGCCGTCCCCGCAAGGGAGACGACGCCACCTTCACCGGCATCACCGGCCCCGTGGCGCTTACCGTCGGGGAGGAACGGGTATCCCTGCGGAACTGGAAACGCGGGTATCTCGCCGCGGAAACCGAGGCGTCGATGGGGGCGGTTCCCGCTGAAACCCTGCCCGGCTTCGACGACCGGGACTGGGAGCGGGTCGAAGTCCGGCCCGGGTGGGACAGCCGCCTGATCGTTCCGCCCACCTCCACCCACATCGAACTCGGGCACGAACGGGTCTATGCCGTGTACCGGACGACCTTTGCACTATCCGCCGGTGCGGACGGACGGGGCGTCATCCTCGATGCGGGGAAGTGCGACGGCAAGTGCTGGGTTTACCTCAACGGCGTCCGGGTAGACAAGAAACACCAGGAGACCTTCGCCGCGGATCTCACCCCGCACCTCCGCGAAGGGGAGAACACCCTGACGCTGGTGATCCGCAACTTCCGATGGTACACCACGCTGGGCCTGCACGGGGAAATCGGCCTCCGCATCGTTGACCGGGTGCTCGCGGAGGGGTGGGAGTTCATCCGGGGGCTTCCGGGCCAGCGGGAACACCTGCCCGGGGGCGATGCTGCCGGATGGACGGTCTGCGACGGCGGAACGGCTTCCGCCCGGACCTGGCTGGCCGCGGAATTCCCGTATCGGCCGACTCCCGGCTGGACCATGCCCCTCGGCCTCCGTCTGGAGGGGTGGAACGCCAAAACGCTGATTTACCTCAACGGTTTCCTCGTGGGACGGTATCATCCCGAGGGACCGCAGGAGGTGTTCTATCTCCCGGAAGACCGTCTCCGTGACCGGAACAGTCTCGTGCTCTTCTGCAACTCCCACGACGCTCCGCTGCGGACCGGCGTGGCGGAGGTGAGACCATACTGTGTCATCCGGGAAAGCGTGCTGGAGGTGCGGCTCTGAAAGCAACGGACACTTCCGGTGCGGAAAGGAATGTGCATCATCCCCTTGGTCCCCTCAATGCCGGGCCGGCTCCCGCTCCAGCTTGCTGGAGCGGGAGCCGGAGGGTGAGGCCCCACGCGGCCGGAGCCCCGCATCAGGCTTGACTTTTTGGAAGGAATGTGCTACACTGGAAAGATATTCGGGTTACCCATCACATCACCTGTTAACCAGTGAGGTTTGTACACCATGCGGAAACGCAGCATGCTCGTTTTCCCGATGATCGCCGCCCTTTCACTCCTGGCCGCCCACTGCGGGCAAAAGCAGGAGGAAGCAGTCGCTCCTGCCGGCATGGACGCCATTATTCCCGCTGGAGCCCAGCTCGAAAAGGTAACCGGCGACCACGCTTTCGACACCGCCGGATCTCCCTGCTGGATGGACGGCGTACTGTACTTCACCAACAACAACTTCGACAACCTGGAAGCGAGCCGGGTCATGAAGAAGTCTTTGCCCGATGGCGAAATCGTGGTCATTCGCCCCAACAACGGCATGACCGCTTCGCTCAAGCAGACTCCTTCCGGCACTCTCTACGCCTGTGAGATGATCGCCCACCGCATCACCGAGCTCGACACCGCGGGAACGGTCCTGCGCACCGTGGTCGGGGAGTACGACGGCAAGCGTATCGACGGCCCCAACGATATGGTGCTGGACCGCAAGGGCGGATTCTATTTCACCGATTCCCAGTTCATCGGCAACGAGCAGAAGATGCAGGACAAGCCCGCGGTGTACTATGTCAGAGCCGACGGTACGGTGGTCCGCGTGGCGGAAGGCGTGGTGTTCCCCAACGGGCTCGGGCTCTCCCCGGACGGCGGAACCCTCTACCTCACCAACACCCAGGGCAAGGACCTCCTCGCCTATGACGTGGCCGAGGACGGCGCTCTCTCCAACGGGCGGCCCTTCGCCGAACTGGAACTCACTGAAGCGAACAAAGAGACGGGCATGAGCGGCGCGGACGGCATGACCGTGGACAGCGCCGGAAACGTCTACGTGGCGACCACCCAGGGGTTCGGCATCCAGGTGTTCGATCCGTCGGGAAAACACATCGGCAACATTTCCTGCCCGGCGCCGACGAACAACTGCTCCTTCGGCGGTACGGACCTCAAGACGCTCTATGTCTCCGCCAAGGACGGCATCTACACCATCCCGACAGTGAACGCCGGGTTCCGGAGCTTTGAATAGTATCTGAAGGCATACAGCGCCGTTCCTGCTTCCCAAAACGCTGGCAGGAACGGCGGTTTTGCTGTTGAATCGGTTTTCGAGGGGGATCAGGACCGGCTTGATCATTCCCGCGGCATAGAGGGAAGAGCCAATCCGGCTTATGGAAAGTCCGAACTGCAGGTTTACTCGGAGGGAATGGAATGGTCTTTCGCAACAGGATGATCGGCAGAACGATGGCGGTTCTCGCGGTCGCGGCGCTTCTGACCTCGCCGCTCCAGGCGGCCCCGAAGAAAAAGGAATCTCCGCTGCTCGACCAGGTTCTCGCCGCCATGAAGAACGCCACACAATACATGGTGGAGACGGTCAGCACCAACGGCGGGTACGTCTGGTATTATCTCCCCGATCTTTCCCGTCGCTGGGGAGAGATGGAGGCGCTCGACACCATGATCTGGGTCCAGCCTCCCGGAACCACCAGCATGGGGCACCTGTTTCTCGACGCCTACCACGCCACGGGCGACCCCTACTTCTTCCAAGCGGCGGACAAGGCGGCCCGGGCGGTCATGTGGGGCCAGCTCCCCTGCGGCGGCTGGAACTATATCGTAGATTTCGCCGGGGACCGTTCCCTCAAGCACTGGTACGATACCATCGGGAAGAACGGCTGGCGGCTGGAGGAATTCCAGCATTACTATGGTAACGCCACCTTCGACGACGATGTTTCCTCGGACGCCGCCAAGTTCCTCCTCCGGATGTATCTGGAGGACCTAAACCCGGCGTACAAGCCCTCGCTGGACAAGGCCATCAATTTCGTCCTGGAAAGCCAGTATCCCATCGGCGGCTGGCCGCAGCGCTATCCCCTGAAGTACGACTTCAGTCACCACGGCAAACCGGACTACACGTCCTTCTACACCTTCAACGACGACGTGGTATGGGAGAACGTCAACTTCCTCACCCAGTGCTATCTCACCCTCGGCGAGGAACGATTCCTCGATCCCATTCGCCGCGGGATGAACTTTTATGTCATCACCCAGCAAGGCGACCCCCAGGCGGGCTGGGGCCAGCAGTACGACATGAACCTGAAACCGGTCGGCGCCCGGACCTACGAGCCGGATGCAATGCTCCCCGGTTACACCTCGGTGCATGTCCGTCTGCTCATGCGCTTCTATCGTCTCACCGGCGAGTCAAAGTTCCTCGCGGGAATTCCTGCCGCACTGGACTGGCTGGACCGCTGCCGTCTGCCGGAAAGCATGACGGAGGGCGGGAAGTACACCCACCCGGTTTTCGTGGAAATCGGCACGGACAAGCCGCTCTTCGTCCACCGCAAGGGCTCCAATGTCGCCCACGGCTTCTATTATGTCAACAACAGCGACACGCTGCCCAATGTCCATTATGGCATGAAGCAAAATGTCAACGTCGCTCAACTACGTAAGGAATTCGAGTCGCTCAAGGCCATGAGCGTGGAGGAGGCGACCAAGGATTCCCCGCTCATTCCGGGCAAATTTCCGGTCAAGGGCGTGCTGCCCCAGAAGTTCTACGACGTGAAGAGCCAAGGCTATACTGCGTCCTCGCTGAACTATTCCCGCCGTCCCGCCCCGAACGAGGACGAGGTGCGCAAAGTGCTCACCGCTATGGACGACGGGAAACGCTGGATGGAAAAGCACGTTTACATCAGCAATCCGTACGCGGGTGATGGCGTGAAATCCGATCCGACCGATGCGTTCGCCTCCACCAATGTCGGGGATGAAACGGACACTTCGCCCTATCACGACCCCTCCGACCAGGAGTACATCTCCACCAACGCCTTCATCCGCAACATGACCGTGCTCGTCAACTATGTGAACGCGGTTAAAGGGCCGGAAAAATAGCCGGTTGCATTTTGCCACCCAGAACGGGCGGACAGG
>JAWLHT010000045.1:0-4301 GCA_041690195.1 Candidatus Latescibacterota bacterium | reverse complement strand
TCCGCCCGTTCTTTTTGTGTATCGACCGAACCTTTTGAAGTCTGGTTTCCCGGGTTGAATTTTTATCCTGGAATGACTATTATTCATGTAACGGCAGGGAACAGTGCCTACATCCGGAGGGAGGCTTCCCATGATGCTCCTCTGGCTCGTCATCCTCTTCATTTTCATCTACTTTTTGTATGCCCGGTACGGGGGGCAGGGGTCCCGGTTCCCCGGAGCGCCGGGCGGGGAAACCGCTCTCGATATCCTCCAGCGCCGCTACGCCCGAGGGGAAATCACCCGCGACGAGTACCTGTCCATGAAGCGGGACCTGGAATCCTGACCTGCGGAGCGTACGGGGTGCGGCAGTTCGGAAAAGAATCCAGAGACACTGAAAAAAACTCTTGACTTTCATTGTTATCATGTATACAATTAACATAGAAACAGAAAGGAGCATCATGAGCCTTCATCAGGAACTGGGCTGGCCCCGTCCCATCATCAACCGGGCGCACGAAGCTCTCATGAACATCGCGGTCACCGGAGACCTCCTCGAAAAGGAGGCGAACCGGGTGCTCGCCCCTTTCGGCATCACCGAGGCGCAGTTCAATGTCCTCATGCTCCTCGTCTACCAATCCGAGGGGGACATGACCCAGACCCGGATCGGGGAGATGCTCCTGGTCAACCGCTCCAACGTGACCGGGCTCATCGACCGTATGGAAAAAGCCGGATGGGTGCGGCGGACCAGCATTGAGGTGGACCGCCGGGTGAAGTTCATCGAAATCACTCCGGAGGGGAAAGCGCTTCTTGGTAAAGCCCACCAGGCATATTACGCACGGGTGGAGGAGATCATGTCCGATCTTTCTGGTGCGGACTGGACGTGCCTGAGCGAGCTGACCGAACGAATTCGCGGGAGAATCCCACGCTGATCCGCCTGAACCAGCGACGCGGTTCATTTTTTTTACGGTTAGCGGGTTGAGTCAGCAGCAAACCGAAGAAGCACAAGCAAGACTCACGTGCATGAGTAGTGTTTTTCCTGCCCCCTGCAAGGGGGAAGGTGGCCGCAAGGCCCCGGTGTCCCCATTCGTACCGATTTGGTACGAATGGGGTAAAGGAAGGGGGTCTTGGCTGCGCTCGCCACGATTTGGCCCTGTTTTCTGACCAAACCCGATACCCAAATTTTTTTAGTGTATAGTTTATACATAAACAATATTCATATCAACAAAGTATCAACCCGTTAACAGAGGAGCCGCTATGAATCGCCGCAGTTCGTTGATTCCGTTGGTCATCCGCTGGACTGCCCGTGTCCTCGGATTCCTGGTGTTCCTTTTCTGGGGGGCCTTTTTTGTCGAGCACCTGGTCGAGTGGTTCTCCGATCCCTCCAATCTGCCGCCGATGCGGGTATTCCTTATGCAGGGGCTCCATTTTCTCATGCTTGCCGGATTCATTATCTCCTGGAAATGGGAGATTCCCGGAGCGGTTCTCATTATCGCGGCATCCGGAATATTTTTCTTCAATGCCTCGGGCGGAACGGGGGGCATGTTCATGCTCTTCTGGGGGATAACGGCCGTTCCAGCGATTCTCCACATCGTCGCATGGGAATTGTATCGTCGGCGGAGCACGGCTACCATAACGGAAGGGAAGGCGAAAGAGTGAACCGGATATCCGCTGTTGTCACTCTCTTTCTACTCGTCGCTGCTTCCCCGTCCGGTGCCGAAGACCGCATGATCAGGGCCGGGCTCACCTTTCTCGGGACGGGATTTCTCTCCGCCACTGTGGAATACGGGACTGACGACGCCGCGCTCCGGGTCCGGCTCGGGATGTTCGAGCCCGGAGAAATTTGTGCAACGGTTTCCGCCCACCGTTTTATGGGATCGGGGGTTTTTCGACCCCAGGCAGGCATCGGGTTATCGAACGTGCTCATCTTCCCGGACGGAAAATTCGGTCGGCTGACCTTTCTTACTGTCCCGGTCGGGATCGAACACCGGTTCAGGGAACAACACACGCTGGGCCTTGAAGGTGACCTGAACTGTTTTCTCTCCGGGCGGTCGCCCGGCGGCGGACCGGTTTCCTGGAAGAAACGGGAGAGAGGATTCCGGCGACGATTGCTTCCCCTCCCGGCGGCGTATTATCTGTTTCAGGCGAAATGAACAACCTGTTTCGGTTCGAGTCGGCCGTCGGGCTCAGGAGAAATGGTTGCCGTGGAAACACGAACGGGGAAATGATGTCTCTGTCCGACAGGAGTTTTCCGTCTCATGTCTATAAACCTGTTGATTAAACAGGATTTGTGCAATATCTTTCGCCAAAGCGGATTTCGGGTTGAGTCGGCAGGACAGCAGGACAGAGAGAAACACGCGTTTCCGGTGCTCAAGGCGATGCTGAATACCCTGTTGCCCCCGGCGAAATCTCCCGTGCCAGGGGAAACAACAGAGCAATGCCTCCGCGGCACATAGCCGGTTGTGGACCAAACCTGGTACTCGTCTCATAAGTTGAAACTGCCGTGTTTGATACAGTACGGAGTGACCGCGGGTTGCCGCGGGACAATAGAACGGAGGATTGAGCGTGGACTTGCAGGGGAAAGCTGCCCTGGTCACCGGGGGCACGAAGGGCATCGGCGCGGCGACTGCGCTGGAACTGGCCGCACGGGGAGCCGATATTGCCATTCTCGGCCGGAACGACACTCCGGCGGCACGGGAGACAATGGCTGCCATCCAGTCGAAAGGCCGTCGGGCGCACCTGATTCTCGCCGATATGGCCAAACCGGAGAGCGCTGTTCGGGCGGTCCGTGAGACCGTGGAAACACTGGGTGGTATCGACGTACTCATCCACAACGCCGGAGGAGGCTGCGTCGGAAACTTCCTTGAGGTGACCGACGAGGACTGGTACCGTCTCTTCAACATCCATGTCCATGCCGCGTTCCATCTCTGCAAGGCCGCGCTGCCCCATATGCGGGAGAAGCGCGAGGGCGCGGTGGTGCTGGTGTCTTCCGTGGCGGCGCACCGCGGCGTTCCGAACATCGTGCCCTACGGCGTTGTGAAGGGGGCGCTCCTGCAGTTCGCCCGGGGGCTGGCCCGGGAAAACGCCGATTTCAACATCCGGGTGAACTGCGTGTCACCCGGCATCATCCGCACCGATTTCCACGCCGCCATGACCCCGGAGCAAGAGCGCCACAATCTCGATAACCGTATTCCGCTCCACCGGTTCGGTACGCCGGAGCAGGTGGCCGAAGTCATCTCCCTCCTGGTCAGAAATGATTTCATCACGGGAGAGAACTACATGATCGACGGCGGCATGACCATGCGCATGGTGTAACTGTTCCACAGCAAACGAAGGCTCGGGGGTTCAGTTGGCGGAGGGCTGCACTGGCTCAGACGCGAGATCGGAATGCAGTGACACGCCGGAAACCCGTGATGCGGCTTGTCGGGTATGGCTTTGGTACATGTTACTGGTGAACAGGCGCCCGGAAAGGAGCAGTGATTGAAGGGAAGAATTCTTATTGTTGATGACGACGCCCCGACGCGGGAAATTCTGGAACGGTATCTCTCCATGCATGGGTACGAATGCGACGTGGCAGAAAATGTGGAGGAGGCGATTCGGGTCATGCCCGAGGGAGATTTTCATGTCGTGGTGACCGATAAGAATATGCCTTCCAACGGGGTAAACCCCGAGAACGGTCTGGTGCTTATCCGCCACGTGCGGGAACACTACCCGGAAACCGGGGTGATCGTAATCACCGGGTTCGCCACCATCGAAAGCGCGGTGGAGGCCATGCGGCTTGGTGCGTTCGATTACATTGCCAAACCCTTCGAACTGGAAATGCTGAAAGACAAGGTGGACCGGATACGGGAATACCAGACATTCCTCAATCCCGCCGCGATCATGAACTCCTACCAGTTTCTCCATGAGCAGCTGCTCGAACTCTACGAGCGTGGAGACCGCACCAGCGACGAAAAGAAGCAGCATTTTCTTGCGCTGATCCAGGAGACGATGGATGTGATTTTTGACCGGTTCAAGGGGGTTGAGCGGCTGCTCCTCTACCAAAGGGAGCGACTGGCGGAAATCGCCGCCTGCGCCGGTCAGCTTCGGGACATCGTTCCGGACACGGACCCCGCTTATTCACTGATCGTCAGGATTGCGGAACAGTCGGAGCTCCGGCTCTGAATATGGATGGATTTGAGTCTTTCTGATAACAAATACCAGTTTTGAATCAATATGGGTAAACCCGGTTACCGTTGTTATAAACCAATGCGCCTGGGAACGGGGCTCTCCCTGCCACACCCATAGTCGTAAACATAAGCAGGCAGTAGTGAACGGGTGTCTTGTGG
>JAWLHT010000044.1:0-21972 GCA_041690195.1 Candidatus Latescibacterota bacterium | reverse complement strand
CCCTCGCCGTCCGCCCGGGCTCCGTCATTGGCGCTGTAATACCCGGGCGTTCGGGAGAAATAAAGCTGGCGATAGCGGTCTTCCTGTCCCCAGACAGTCCTGATCATCGCTGGCCAGGAGGTTCTGAAAACAAGCTGACCGCTCTCGTTCGCACGGCAAACCTGCCCCAGATAGCTGAGCACGAGCGGCTCGGCTCCGGGGAAAGGCAGCCCCAAAGCGCCCGGACGGTTCAGCTCCGGGCTGGGGAAGGTGGCGATGAGAGCCGCGCCGCACTCGGTCTGCACCCAGAGATTGAGCGCCTTCTCCGGTGAGGAGACGAGCGCACGGGAGGCAAACTGAATGTGACGGGGTTTGAGTACATCACCGGTCGAGGCGACCAGCCGGAAATCCCGGTCAGGGGAAAGGGGTGCGTCCCCCAATTCCCGCTTCAGAGCGGAAAGTGTCACCGGCGAAGTCAGAAGGGCCGGAGCATCACACTGATCCAGCACCTGCCGCAGACGGTCGCCGGTCGTCTGCAGCCCCTCGGAGGTAATCACAATGCAGGCGTTGCACAGGAGGGGCCCCCAGAGGCCGTAGCACAAACCGGCCGCGGTGGCCAGGTCGAGCGTGCATACCAGGCTCTTCACCTCACCGCCGTCCGCCGCCGACCCGAAAATATAATCGTAGGAAGCCGCGGCTTGCACAAGAAAGCCTCCGGTCGCAAACACGGATCCCCGGGGAACCCCGGCGGCGGAGTTGGCATAGAGAATGAACAGCGGGTGTTCGGAATCAACCGACGGAGAGGTTTCCGGCAGCGCGAGATTCGGCGGAGCGAACTCGTCCAGCGCGATGACGCCCTCTACCGGACGGCTCCCGGCGTTGACCACGGGGAGGCTTCCTGCAGACTGAACCAACGATTGGGCGCGCGCTTCGTAGGATTGGGAGCCGGCGCCGAGCGATACAACGAGGAGAACGGCGCCGCTGTCGGTGAGGATTTCGCGGGTGAGCTCCGCGGTGTATCTGATGGGAATTGGTACGGTGATGATGCCCAGGGATGCGCAGGCCAGGAGGAAGAATATTGTCGCGGGCGTATCCGGAAGGTAAAGGGCGACCCGGTCACCCGGTGTAAGGCCTTTGGTCGTAAGCGCGGCAGCTATTCTGCGCACTTCCCGGGCCATCTCCCGGTGCGTATACGCTCGCATTTCTCCGGTGTTGTCGAAGAAGAGGAGCCCCGGTTTGGGTGTGTCTCCCACGTCTGCCGGCTCAAAAATTCCGCGGCAGGCGTTGAGTTTCCCATCGACGAACCAGGCCACCCGTCCCTCGTCAAAGTTCTCCCGGACAACTTCGGTGAAGGCATGATCCCACCGGATACGTCCGGCCTGAACCCGCCAGAACGTTTCGCGTTGCTCAACGCTTTTGCGGTGAAAACCGAGAAAGCCATTCAAGTCATCGGGCAGTCGAGGGGGGAAGAGGTCATGACGGCCTCTGCTCTCCGGGGTGGTATGCTCACGATCTTGTGCCATACGAATCCTCCCAGGCGAAGAGAGCGGAACGGGTATAAACCCGCACGGTAATTTCCTATGCGGTAAAATAATCAATCGGCTATGGTAAATGCAAAGACAATCGGACTGCGTGTGCTCTTCCATCCCGGGGAAATGACAGCACCCGGGTGCCGTCGGGAGTGTTACATGTTGACATAAATCATACAAATGCAATGAGATAACGCGCATTTTGCCGCTGGATTCGTCGTGCAGGGACTGGATTGGGAATATTAGAATTCCGTTCGAGGGTTGACCGGCTGCCTCGTCCTGAAATGTGTCGGTCCGAGAACGTACCCTTCGCCGGTTCCGTCTGGTCATTTCCGGGGTTCATCAAGCGGGGTCAGCTCTTGGTGACCTCAAGGCCGGTATCCGAAATGGAGAGGTCAACGAACCGGGCCCGGGGATTGGGCGGGTTCCGGGTCAGGGATTCCCGAATGCGGTCGCCGGCTTCCATATCCCGGGCCAGGATGAGCATGTATCCCCCGCCGCCCGCGCCGAGGAGTTTGGCCCCGGCGCAGAGGTTACCCAAAGAGTCCAGGATGGACCGGACCGGAGGCGGATTGGTTCCGGCGTCCAGCGCCTGGTTGAGCTGCCAACTTCGGGCGATACGCCGCTGCAGTTCCTCCCGGTCGTTTCGCTGGATCGCTTCAGCCGTATCAAGCGCGTGCGCCCGCATCTCCTGGAGAATGGAAAGTCTCGGACGGTCGTTGAGGAACATCCCCCGGACAATCTCCTGGAGGATGTGTTTGGCCATGCGGGTGATGCCGGTATAATAAAGCAGAACTTCGCGGTTGGCGTGCGGAAGGGCGAAGAGATTGCCCGGCAGCCATCGGAACACGGGACGCTGGGCAAGCCCCGGAACGGTTTCCACAAGCTTGATTCCCGGGAAAACGCCGCCCGCCTGGTCCTGCCAGCCGCCGCCAGTGGTGAGCATCTGCTCGACACCGAGCGTACGGGCCATGATTTCGTGACGGCTCCAGCCCAGGCCGCAGAACTCGGTAAGCACGCCGAGGAGGGTTGCGCCCAGAATACTGCTCGTCCCGAGGCCGGACCCGGCCGGTACCGCGGCGAGCAGGGAAATCTCGATGCCGCCGCCGAATTTCTCCAGGAATCCGGCGAGTGTCCCGGGAACCGGTCCTTCGTGGAATTCCGGCAGGAAACCCGCCATGGCCAGCGCGGCTTTGGCCAGCGCGAACTCGCTTCCCGGAAGAGCATACGTCCGCAGCTCCTCATACGTCCCGATGACCTGCTCCACCCCGAGATCAATGGAGCGCACCACGATGCGGGGACGGGAATGGATTTTTGCGAATACCTGCACCGGGGGCTGGCCGTTGAGGTTCACCGCGAGGTTCACCACGCGGCCGCCATGCTCGATACAGAAGGGCGGCGTGTCGGTCCATCCGCCGGCCAGATCCAGCCGCACGGGGCTCCGTCCCCACACGATCTGGTCCTCCGCCACGGAACACCGGGGGGCGGACGGCGCGAGCCCGGCTTCGGTGATGATGGCGGACCGGAGAATGCGGAACGCCTCGCGCTCGTACTCCTCTCCGGAAGGGTCGTTCCGGTATCGCAGAAACGCGGCGCGGAACATGGCCTCGTGCATCCGGTGCGTTGGAGAATCCTCCGATACCTTCGTCTCCTGAAACAGATTCACTCCGGCCTCATCCGCAAGCCGGGCGGCAACGCCCAGGTCAAGCCGGTAAAACGTGTTCCGGTCCCGCCGGAACGAGTCGAACTCCTCCGCGATCAGGGTCTTCCGCTGGGCCGCGATGCGTTCAATGCGGGCAACCGAACGGAATTCGTCCGCCGAACACCGGGGCAGGGAGCGCCAGAAGGAAGCCCAGCGTTCATTGTCCCGGGGTGTCCGGGCAAACAGCCATTCCACGAATTCCCCCGTAAATGCTTCCAGCGGAAGCGCCGGGAATATCCGGGCGAACTGGATGTCTGTTTCCCCATCCGGAAACTCCAACCCCCGGTCCATGAACCACTCAAGGGCAGGCCGTCCCATCCATAGCGTGCCGGGATCATCCACGGGGCCGGAAAAGCGGTCGTCTATACCGTACGGCCGGATGGCGACACGGTCTCCATCCAGCGGCACGAAATCCAGGCATATACCCGGTTCGAGCGCGACAGTCCAGTCGTTGGGCGGTATATTGGTGAGAACGTGGCCGGAGGAAAGGCGCCATGAAGAGGGGAGAAAGGAGTTTTCTATCCAGAGCGGCGCGTGATCTCCAGCCGACGACAGTCCCTCGACCCTGCTGTGAAGAATGACCGGGAGGGAACGGGCCGGGGGCAGACGAACCGGCTCGCGGAGGGCGGAAACCGATTCGATCATCTCCCGGCTTGTTCCGAAATGGTGAAATTCCGTGGAGGGCAGAACGGAGACCGCACCGGAGAGTTTCCCAACCTCCGTGTCGCCGTTCAGGGGTTCGGTCCCCAGAGAAAGACCGAATCCGGCGTAGAACTCGTACCGACGTGGAATGCCGTCCACGAAACGTTCTTCCCCGGCGATCCATCCGGACCGTTCCATCAGGAGCCCGATCGCCCGAGCGGACAGCAGCCAGACCCCGGTGTCCAAAAGAAAACGTCCCCGGGTCTGCAGTTCCCGGATGCGGTCCGCCGAAGGTTTCTGCAGAAAAGAACGGAGGACTCCGGTTTCACGGTCGGTGAAGAACACGCCGAACCTGCTGGCCTGTTCCGCGCCGACCTCCATCCCGATGGCGAGCACGTCAGCCTGCGGGAGAGACTCCGGCAGCGGACCGTAACGCAGCAGCACATCGCCGCTGGTCACCATGACCCGGTACCGCTCCCCGGCGCGCTCCAGGATATTCCGGCAGGAGGGGAGCTGGAGATCGATGAGTGCCTGCTCCGGGGTCTGCCCCCAGGCTTCTCCGAATACCGGCAGGGGAAGAAGCGGCTTTCCCGGCGCGGCGTAAGACGGAAGACGTCTCGACTGCCCGCCGCCATGCAGAACGAGCTTGGGCGACCGGTCAAGCCAGGTCTGGAATGGGATACCGCCGTCCAGGCTCCTCCATGCCTCGACCAGAACGTGCGCGGTACCGCCGCCGGAACCCAGGGCGCGGTCCGGCGGATCGCTCGTCACAAAGGGACGGTCAGGGGTGTTCCGGAATGCCGCATCCGCCGTGGAAACCGACGCGGGCGGCAGCGTTATCAGATATTGGATACGTTCCATGCTCCTCCGGCTCTCTGGATGGGGTTCGGCTCCCCCGGGGAGATGACGGGACGATTGCTCCATGTTCCTGCGCCTAGTCGCGGACCAGCGTCCGGACGGAGTGTTCCAAGGGTAAAATACCGGTTGCGTGCCGGATTGCCAAACAGAAAGGAAAACGTGAACGCGAATTCCTGTTCCCGCCCGGGAGCGGACCGTTTCGCCGGGATAGGCGCTCCAAAAAAACCGCACTCCCGGTGATTGGCGGGATCACCCCTCGTTGTCGTATACATAAGCGATATTTGGTGAACGGGTGTCTTGAAAAATATAACTCACCCCTCGTTCCCCTCTCTCGCAAGTGAGGGGATGACTTGTTATGGGCCGTCTCGATGCTCCCTGTGGCTCGATTTCCCCCTCTCTCTGGAGAGAGGGGGCAGGGGGTGAGTTACCGGCCAGAACCTCCGCTGATTACCTTTCAGTACTCATACGTACCAGTGGTTTTCCCATATGTTTACGACAATGGGGATCATCACCCCTCGTTTAAGGATTTCAGGCCAAAGTGGAACCGGAACTACTGACATTTGCTGTATTTCCAGCGGGTTACCATCTCTGAAAACCGGTTGACAGTTTCCGTCTGTGCCTCTATATTGGTATCATGGAGATTTCCGCGCAAGAACTTGACAGCACGCCCTCCGCATGTTCCCGCATCCGGGCGTATTCAACCTCTAATGATATTCGCGTTATCCCCCACGCTCTTACGTTTTCGGCCGGGCGCACCGATGTCCGCCGGGGAGGATTGTCATGAGATTTTTCCTTGACACCGCCAGCCTCGAAGAAATCAAAGAGGCTGCCGCATGGAGTATTGTGGACGGTGTCACCACCAATCCTACGCTGATCAGGAAAGCGATTCTCGACCAGCGCGATTCGGAAAACGGCCTCGATATCGAAGGCTATATAAAGAAGATACTGGCCCAGGTCGGACGGATGAGCCCTGTTTCGCTGGAAGTTGCCGCCCTGGACGCCGACACGATGGTAAATCAGGGGATGATGCTGTACGAGAAGTTCAACGCGGTCGCCGGAAATGTGGTCATCAAAATTCCGGTGTGTACGGTGAACACGCGCGGAGAGGGAAATCCCTTCGACGGCATAACCGCGATCCAGGGGCTGGCGGACGAAAAGATACCGGTAAACGCCACGCTCATTTTCACTCCGGAGCAGGCGCTCCTTGCGGCAAAAGCGGGCGCGGAGTACGTCAGCCCCTTTGCCGGGCGGGTGGACGACCGCATTCGCCGTCAGGCGGGGGTTGCGTTCGGAAAGGCCGATTACTTTCCCGCGGGGGGAATGGCACTCGATCCCGACGCCGATGAAATTCTGACCGATCACGGTCTTGTCAGCGGGGTGGATCTCATCGAGCGCATCGTGGAAATATTCGGGCAGTACGAAATCGAATGCGAAGTGATCGCCGCGAGTCTGCGCAATCCCATCCAGGTTCGGGAAGTGGCTGCTGCCGGCGCTGACATTGCCACCATGCCTTTCGATGTTCTCAAATCCATGCTTATCCATCCGGGAACCGCGGAAGGAGTCGAGGCGTTCACCAGAGACCTGGAAAGCGAGTATCTCGCCCTGTTCGATGAGCAGGCGGATTCTGTGCAGTAAACCGGCATCTTGGTTGAAGGGAGCGCAGAGAGAATACAATGCCCGGCATCAATTATGTTCTGGCGGATACGGTGACGGATGAAGAGGTCGCGATTGCCGCAGCCGAAATGAAGCATTTGGAGCACATCGAAGTAGAAACGGTATTCCGGAGCGGCGGGTGCGCGCTCTTATTCGCCGGATATGATGGGTATCCCTCTCTGCGGAAGGAAACCGGCCGGTGGGTCGTGTTCCTGGAGGGGATGATTTACAACCGCTCAGATGAAGACATTCTCGGGGCGCTGGAAGCCATAACGGAACGTTTCTTGGAATCGGTTCCGGCCGACGACCTGATACGGGATTTTGTGGAGGGTTCCGATGGCGATTATGTGGCGGTCTGCCTGGACAAGCGCACCAGCGCGGCGCTTTTCTTCAATGACCGGTACGGGCGGCTCCCCCTGCAGCATTTTTTCGGCGAAGGCCGGGTGATTGTTGCCCGCGAGTCCGTGTTCATGTTCCGGATGATTCCCTCCTTGGAGGTAGACCGCATCGGCCTGGCGCAATTCATGATGTTTGAGTTCACGCTGGGGACGCGGATGCTGTTCAAGCGGGTGTTCCGCCAATCGCCCGCCCATTCCCTTGCGGTACGCCCCCCGGACGGAGGCGGAGGACCCCGCGTTGATTCCTCCTGTATCGTTCCGCTCCGGTTCGGCCAGGATGCGATCAGCGCTCCCCGAGAAACGCTGGTCGGCCGTCAGTATCATCTTCTCCTGGAAAGCGTCCGCAACCGTTACGAAACCTGCCGCCGAAAAGGATTCAAAATCACCGAATTGCTCAGTGGAGGACTTGATTCCCGTGGTGTCCTGCTCGGGCTCCGGGGAATCGGCGCCAAGGCAGAAATCTTTACCGGGAACCAGTTCACTGCCGACGAAAGCGCCATCGCTTTTCAGCTTGCCGACAAGTACGGCTGTCCGGTCAACGTGATTCCGGCCTCCCGCGAACTCGACTTGGAGGAGATGGCCGATCAGGTGTATCGCACGGGCTGCACGGTGAATGGGGTCACCACACAGACCTGCTGGCGGGATTCCGCCGGTCAGCGACGGATGGCGGGTGGTGGTCCGATCGCCTCTTTCGGAGGACAGTTCGGTGAGGCAAGCCGCGCTTCCACACTTCCGACGTTCGGGAGCCGATCGCTTTACCAGATGTTCCTGGCGCACTCGACCCGTATCCGGGTCTGCCCGGAATCTGCCGCCATTCTCGCCGGGATTGCGCCGGAGATCCTGCTGACTTCGGTGAAGGAGCACTTCGAGGGGTATCCCGAGCAGTCTCTCGTGGCACAGACCCAGCGCTACCTGTTCGAACTCTTTCGCCACTCCGGCGATTACGGGGAAGATCGTCACCGCCTCTTCTACTGGTGTGTGCAGCCCTTCGCGGGAAAAGATATGTGCCGGTTTGCCTTCGAGGAGCTTCCCTTCCGCCTTACGGGGAACGGATTTTTTGTCGACGTTCTCCGCCGCATCGATCCGGAGGCGCTGAACGTCCCCTATTACGGGAGCCGCATGCGTCTGAACAGCCGGTTCAGTGTCGGATATCACGATCTGCGGAAAAAGAGCCGCTATTTGCTGAAAAGCATGCTCATGCGCTGGCATCCGACCCGAAAATACATATTTACCTTGGAGCGGCATCACCGGAGCCGGTTCCACGAGCAATGTCGTTCCGCGCTATTCGAGACACTCGGGTCGCTATCCGCGCTGAAATCCTACATCAGTCCTGAAAGCGTCCTTAAGTTTTTGGAAATTGACGCCGACACCGATGATCTCTTCCGGGTACTGTCCGTTCTGTACCTCTTCCGGGAGCTGGAACGGCGGTTCCCCGGAAAGCTGATCTGTTCGGAGCCGGTTGTGTAGCGGCGCATCGGTACTACGTCGTCAAGCGATGGGAATTGGGGATTTTTCTGTATATCGGTTGTGGTCGGTAACCGGTCCCTTGCCGCCCCGTCTTATGGGGCCGCTACCCCCTGTTCTCTCTATACTCTCTTGGGGGAGAACAGAAAAAGATCAGCATCAATAGGGATTCTATGCACGAACTGTACTGGCCAGCGGGATACCGATTCTTTTTCATGAAAGGAACAACATGGCCGAACGGCTTGTCCTGCTAAACGGTGACGTGGTTATCGGCGAGGACATTTTCTCCAGGAGCACCGTAACGGTCCGCGCCGGTAAAATTGAGGATGTGCTGCCCGCCAACCGGTTTGCTCCGGAAGCGGGTGACACGGTGCTCGATTGTGAGGAATTCTTCGTCTGCCCCGGATTTATCGACCTCCACAACCAGGGTGGGGGCGGGTTTTCGGTCACGGACGGGTCCCCGGAGAGCATACGGGGCATGGCCCGCATGCATGCCGAGCATGGAACCGCCGGACTCCTGCTCACCCCACCGGTACTCGAGGACGGGTGGCGCTATCTCCTGCCCATGCTGGCCGCCGAGGTGGGCAAGCCAACCGGCGGCGCGGCGATTCTCGGCCTGCATGCCGAAGGCCCGTTCCTGAATCCGGAACGGGCCGGGTGTATGCCCCGGGCGGGAATTCTTCCCGCCGATCCGAAACTGCTGGACGAGATTCTTGATGCCGCCGCCGGCACGATCCGGGAAATGACCATCGCCCCGGAACTGCCCGGAGCGCTCGATCTCATCCTTACACTTACCCGGAACGGCGTGGTCGCTTCGCTCGGACACTCGAACGCTGCTCTCAGGGATGTCCTCCGGGCCATTGACCACGGAGCCTCGCATGTCACACACTTTTTCAACGCCATGAGTCCGCTGAATCATCGTGAGCCGGGGCTCGCGGGAGCTGCGCTGTTCTCGACTGACCTGAGCGTGGAAATCATTGCGGACGGCCACCATATCCACCCCTGGATCATGGGGCTTGTCCTCCAGAACAAAACCGTGGGGCTTACCTGCCTCATAACCGACGCCATGTCTCCCGCCGGTCTGCCGGACGGCGAGTATGACGCCATGGGATTACGGGTGAGGCTCGGCCACGGGCGTCTTTCCCTCGCCGACCAGCCGTCCACCCTCGCCGGGAGCGCGCTGACCATGGACCGCGCGGTGGCAAACATGATCACCATGGTCGGGGTTACCGTTGCCGATGCCGTAACCATGGCTTCCACCACTCCGGCCGCGGTGCTCGGGCTGGAAAACCGCAAAGGCCGCATCGAACCCGGCTATGACGCCGATTTCACCATTCTGGACAGCCGGTTCTCCGCCGAAGCCACCGTGGTGGGCGGTGAAGTGGTCTATGTCCGGCAGGATTCCCGCCTCAAAACGGCCGGCCAGGATTCTCGGAAGTAACCCGCGTGTACGTTCGTATGGGCGGCGGATCAAGTTGTCCATCGGGAACCGTGTGCAATGTCCGCTCTCCTGCTCTCCGTGTTCCACTCGACCCGTGACCATGCCGTACCCGGCACTCACGAAACGCCCAATGCGGAACCCGAATTGTTCCGCGTCATAGATGAGAGGAGCAGTCCATGAAATTTGATGATCTTTTCGGCGGGAAAAAACGGCTGGTGAGCGATGGCGCCCTGGGCACGGAACTGGCCAGAAAAGGCATGCAGCCGGGGGACTGCCCGGAACTTCTGAATGCCGATAATCCGGAGGTTATCCGTGAAATAGCCCGATCCTATGTGGACGCCGGTTCGGATATCATTCTCACGAACACTTTCGGCGGAAGCCCCCGTAAGCTGGCCCGCTACGGCCTGGACAGCCGGGTCGGGGAGCTGAACAAAAAAGGGGTTCGGATCGCGGTGGAAGCCGCCGGGGGCCGTGCGGCGGTGTTCGGCTCCATCGGACCCACCGGGGAATTTCTGGAGCCGCTGGGGGATATCACCGAAATCGAGATGATCCGCGAGTTCGGCCGTCAGGTAAAGGCGATGCTGGACGGCGGCGTTCAGGGTTTCGTGATTGAAACCATGAGCGACCTCGGTGAGGCCATCTGTGCGCTCAAGGCGGTGCAGGAGCACAGCGATTTGCCGGCGATTGTTTCGATGACCTTCAACCCCGGCGCCAACGGATACGCCACCATGATGGGAGTCGCCCCCGACCGCGCCATCGACGTTCTGGAAGAGGCGCGCGCCGACGGTGTGGGCGCAAACTGCAGCACCGGCATCACCGACCTCATCGAGGTCTGCCGGATCATGCGCTCGCGAAGCTGTCTTCCCTTGTGGATGAAGCCGAACGCCGGACTTCCCGAACTGGTGGATGGATGTACCGTCTATCGTGAAACCCCGGAAGCCATGGCGGCCCGCATTCCGGACCTGCTCCGGGCCGGAGCAACAATCGTGGGCGGATGCTGCGGCACGAATCCGGACCACATCCGCCGCATACGTGAAGCGGTCGACGTTTTCCTCCGGGAAGGGAAGCCCGAGGAAAAACCGGCATGACCGGGGGGCTCATCCCGGACAGTCGCGAAGAAACGCGGTCGGGGTTATTGTAACCCGTACCGACAAAAGGAAAGGGACTCGTACAAGAGTCCCTTTCCTTTTGGTGTGTATTTCCATGAGTGGCCGAAAAGTTTAATCAATGAGCTGGGATGGCGAAGCGGGCGCTGTTCTTCCCGTTTTTATTCCGGGCTCTGTATACGGCTATTGCTCCGGTGGTTAAATTTTGAACCTCGGCGTTCCCTCAGGCCCCGTTCAATCAGGCCATCACCATAGGAAGGGTTCAATGATTACCCACCGGAGCAATAACGGCCGGGCAAATATATCCTACAACCCTTTCCGCATCTCCATAAAAAACCTCGGATAGCAGCAAAGCGATTCCTCCATGAGCGGGATGGAAACGCTGTCATTGACCGTATGAGCCAGCGAAGCCTCACAGGGACTGAACCCGAAGGTCGGAATTCCCGCCGCCGCCGTAAGCCGCCCGTCGGTGCAGAACCGCCAGTAGTCGAGTTTCACCGGCCGCCCGAGAGTATCGCCCACGATGTCCCGCGCCTGGAGAACGAAGGGATGATCCCTTGGCGTGAAAAAGCCTTCCGATATCTTTTCCACCCCCGGCTGGTATTCCAGCACGTTGACCTCGGCTTTGACTCCTGTTTCCCCGGCGACATCCCGGAGCGTGGCGACCAGGTCGTCCCGGCTCTCGTAGGCCTGACGGCAGTCCACGTACATGGTGACCTTTTCGGGGATGACATTGCGGGAGATGTCTCCGGTGCTGTAGATGGTGGGGGTCATGCTGGTGCGTCCCAGGTCGGGGTGGGCCCGGAACGATTCCTGCGTCTCCTGGAGACGGAGGATGAATTTCGCGGCGTCGATGTTGGGGTTGCGCCCCTCCTGCGGCATGGAAGCGTGGGCGGATTTGCCCACTACGGTCACCCAGATGCCGATGCAGCCCCGGTGTCCGAGCATGATCTCGTTGGAAGTCCCTTCGCCGAGGATGGCGAGATCGAAATGCAGGCCGCTGTTCCGGAGGAGATAGAGCGTGCCCTGACCCCAGTGTTCTTCTTCCACCACGAAGGTTGCATACACGGTCGAGCGGGGGCGCATTCCAATGTCCAGAAGCATGGCCGGAGCATAGGTCTGTACCGCGATGGCGCCCTTGGTGTCCGAGGCGCCGCGCCCCCATATCCGGTCATCCGCGATCCGGCCCTCGAAGGGTGGACAGGGCCAGTCCTTTTCGTCGCCGGGCGCCACCTGGTCCAGATGTGAGTTCAGGTTGATCACCGGGGCGCCCGGGTCGGTCCCCCGCACCATACCGATGACATTCCCCCGCTCGTCCTGCCACACCTCGTCATACCCGAGCCGTTTCATCTCGTCCATGACAATATCCGCCACCGCCGATTCCTCGTAGGTGGGTGAGGGAGTCTTGATGAGCCGCTGACAGTAGTCCACCCACTCGGGTTTCCGTTTCCGCACCGCTTCGCGAATCTGTTCGATCATGGGAATAACCTTTGAAAGAGAGTACCAAAGTGCCAAAGATCCAGAGCGCCAGTGCAAAAAGTGAAACGCAAAGGCGTGGATAAATAAAAACGGCGCTCCGCAGGTTTGTGTGGATAAACGGGTGAAGAAGGAGTCAGGAGCCGGAAGTCAGGAGAAGGGAAAAAGCCTGAGTCGCAGGGGCGAGGCATGCCTCGTCCCTACGGTCTTTCCCTTTGTGCCTCTGTGCCTTTGCTCCGTTCACCCGCATATACCCACAGAATACAGCGAAGAACCGGTAAACTCGGATTCGCTCACTTGCCGAGAGCCTTGAGTGCTTTGGGGACGGTGTCTTCGGGCTTGACGCTGTACCACGCCGCAATGATTTTCCCGCTCTCATCGATGAGGAAAGAGGAACGGGTGATGCCGATGCTCGTTTTTCCGCAGCGGACCTTCTCCCCCCAAACGCCGTACGCCTCGGCCGCCGTATGGTCCACATCCGCCAGCAGCGGGAACCCGAGGCCGTACTTCTCGTCGAATTTCTTCTGCTTTTCCGGTTTGTCCGGACTGATCCCCACAGCGTCGATCCCTACCGTCTTCAGGTCCGGCATGGCGTCCCGGACGGAGCAGGCCTGACGGGTGCAGCCCGGTGTGTCGGCCTTGGGGTAAAAGTACACGAGAAGCCGTCTGCCCCGGTAGTCGGACAGGGATACCGTGTTGCCGTTCTGATCGGAAAGGGCGAAGTCGGGTGCGGCGTCGCCAACGGTGAGACAGGCCATGGTATCCTCCTGCGGGTTTCGGGGAAACGGTGTATACGGATGAGATATTGTAGGGCAAAATAAGCAAACAGCGTGGCAATGGAAAGTAAATCGTTCGGATAATACCGGCAGTTGTTATGGATGACATGCTGCTGTCCGGGGAATGCGTTGTCCCAAATCGGAGCAAAGCGTAAAAAAGAGCCCCTCCCGTCCGCCCCGGCCTTCACCCTCCCTGCTCTCTCTCCCGCAAAGCGGGCGAGGGAGAGCCCCGTTCCCGGACGCAGAGGTTTACAGCAGCGGCAACCGGATGCACTGACAATCGATATCAGCCCGTCGCTCTGGCCCTCACACGGCCTGCTCCAGTTGGCAGAGGATGGATGGCTTGGAGTGGGAGTAGCGCAGTCCCCCTTTCTTCACGATTCAAAAGATTTTGGTATTAGATTGCGGGAAAGCGCGGAGGCTCCGCTCTGCCCGAAGAGAGTACCTCACCCCCTGGCCTGCACCCCTGTCGGAGCAAAAAAAACCCCCTCTCGCCGGGGGGCTTTTCCATGCGGGCCTGTCCGGGAAGGTCATCGCGGGGCGATCCGGGCAAGGAACTCCGTCAGATCCCGCAGGTTATCCCCGGTTTTGCGATTGACACGAAAGTCAAGGCGTACCGCCCGGCCGGATGTCGCCGGCCGCGGTGTTCCGGATACCCCGCCTTTATTCGAAAAATTGACCAAGGAGGCGTTCTTCAGTACGGCGGTCGAGCGGGGAGCGAAGGTGTTATCGGTGAACTTGACCGGACCGACCCGTTTCGCGAGATACCAGGTACGTTCCACGCCGGAAGCTTCGCGCATGGTCACCGGAAGGGCGGTAAATGTCCCCTTCGGGGTAGTAACGTGCTCAATATCTCCGGTCTCGGCCGTGGTCGAGATCGGTTTCCACTCCTGGTTGAGATAGGATGATTTCCCCTTGTATATATAGCTCCAGTTGGTATTGACATCCGTCAGCGTGGTCCAGGAGCGCTCCCGGGCCGGATCCTCGATGTTTTTCAGGAGCAGGTATCGGGGAGAGTATGTGGAAATCATGTCCATGGTCAGATATGGGAGTGCAACCGTCCATTCCTCGAATTTTTCCTCCGTCCGGGTGATATAGAGATTGCCGCTCTGGGTTTCCAGAAAATCGGTCAGCGTATAGCGGCAGTGTGCGACTTCGCTGCCGCGGGCGATATCGAAATTCATCTCCACCCTGCGCCGGGGGCCTTCGGCAACGATAACGGAAATACTTTTCATCTCCCAGTATTCCTCGCTGCCATCCTCCGCGGTGACAAAAAAACCCGGGACCAGGTACTGATATTCCCAGGTCTGGTTTTCCGGGATGGGAAAGTAGGAGTCGAGGTTATAGTTGTACACCGTGACCTGTGCTGAAGCGGTCCCCTTTTTCCCGTCCGAATCCGTTGCGGTCAGGGTGATGGTATGCCGGCCCGTTTCCAGCGCTTCCGCCAAAATTTCCGCCCCGTGTCCGAGTACCCCGTTACGGTTGGACCACCACTCCAGGGAGTTCCCGTCCAGTGCTCCGTCCTCTATGTCCGTTGCCTCTCCCCGCAATGTGACATTCGATACGGAGTATATGTTCCCGCCATTTTCGGGAGACAGAATCGCAACAGCCGGCGAACCGGTGGGAACGGTGAGTTGCAGTTCGGGAGCGGCGGCAATCGTAAAACTCGCGTCGGGGTAACGGTCCCGGCGAACCGTGAACTGGTAGTCCGTATTCACCAGGTATTCGAACTCCGCGATACCATCCGCGCCGGTAACCGCTTCCCGGGGAGGGGAATCAAGGGCGATCGTGGCTCCGGCCCAGGGGCGAAGGGTCTCATCAACCACATTCACCGTAACTTTGGGGAAGAATGTTACTGCCACGGTTTTCTTCAGGTCAGCGGCAACCACCACATTTCGGGAAAAGGTGGCCGGATAGTTCTCTTTCCGAACCATGAGGGTGTATGTTCCCGGATCAATGTTTTCGAGCAGGGCCTTGCCCAGAGAGTCGGTAACCGTGCTGATCGTGGGAGGTTCGGTGGTCACCTCGAACCCGGGCAACCCCGTGTCGGGGTGTTCGGAGACATCCACGAAAACGGCTCCCTTCTTCGCTGGAGGGGTGTCATTTCCGGTTGTGTTCTGACCGCACCCCGCGGCCAGGGTCAGCATGAGGGCCGCTATTATGGCGAATTCGAGTCTGGGCATGATCGTTACCGGATAAGGGTGAACCGTTTGGCCTGAGAGCGGACTGCTCCACGCAGGCAGTAAAAATAGATGCCGCTGGACATGTCACCGGCCGAAAAACGGGCGGCATGGGAGCCGCGTTCCCGGAATCCCTGGTCCAGTTCGAACACCTTCTGGCCCAGGATATTGTAGATTTCGATCACCACCGGGCCGGAACTGGAAAGAATATAGGGGATCACGGTTTCCGCGTTGAATGGATTGGGATAGTTCTGGCGCAATTCAACGACTTCAGGAAGCTTCCGGGACATCTCGCTCAGTACAAGCTTCTGGACCAGAAGCGGAAGCCGTCCGCCATTCAAATCGCCGGAACGGACCCCGAATTCTTCCGTCATCGCGGCGAACGTCTCAGGGACGATGTTCTGACGGGCGATCATGGCGTCTCCGGGCGTGCGCTTTCCGCTCAGTCCCTGCAGCACGGCTTTCTGGACGGCGCCTTCGCTCAGGTCCGTCATATCGTACACGTTCAGGCTGTCCCCGGAAACCATAACCAGGAGGTCCGGTTTCATTGTGGAACGGTAGCTTACCAGGAACGCCTCTTTCGCTTCCGGTACGGGCGCCGCGGACCGGGAACGCTGGTATCCCATGCCGATGGTGGGGAGTTTGGGGGGCTGGACGACCGTTTTTGCCGTGGTCCTGCAGTCGAATATCATATCGCGTCCATCACGGCGGATATTGTAAATCTCGATCTGAGCGGGGAAGGATGACCTCTCCGAACGGGAATTTGGGTTGGTTGTTTCTCTGAACTCGGTATACACCACGCCGTCGAATACATCCGTCGAATCGCCGCAGTTTCCGGCGTGGGCATTGCGCCAGGCGACATCACGGGACCAGAAATCCAGGTTGTCTCCGCCGTTCAGCGGGTCGGGTTTTTCTCCCAGGGGATACCCCTTGTCCCGGAAGAGGCCGTCGGGGCATTCCAGATCGCAACACTTACAGCTCTCGTCGGAGTTGCTTTCGTTTTCGTTCACATGCCAGATGAGCAGCCCGCTCTTGGGAAGCTGCATATCGTAGAAGTAACTTCCCTTGTTGCTGCGGTGTTCGATAAGGAAATACTCGTATTCGCCCATCCAGATACGATACACCTTACCGTCACGGTCGCAGGAAGGAGGCACGCGGATCCCTTCCCGGGAACCGTAAAGGTCAACCAGGTTGGAATTGGCGATGCCCACGCAGTTCATGCGCATCCGGTTATATGCGCAGGGACCGACCGGAACTCCGGTCCAGCCCCATCCTCCGGCGCCCCAGGCCAGCACGTCCCAATACCCGGCGCCGGCGGAATCGGTGTTGGGGGTATCGTAGGCTTTGTCCATGAGGTCTATTGCATCGAAAGCGTGCGCGATTTCCGCCACGACGGTTCCGATTGCCTCCGCACGATTCGGAGCGACCGCAATGCACCCGGAGAAACTGTCCACGATAATGGGATCGCCCAGGGGATTGCGTCTGCTGGTGAGATAGGGGTCTCCCATGCTGAGACTCATGACCCCGGTGGCCCAGCGCATGATGAAGTTATATGGACGGGAGCGCGGCATGAGAATAACGTAATCCACGAATCCATCATCATCGCCGCTGTTTGGTTTGCCATCGGGGCCGTCGTTGTCGTATTTCGAGAAGTCGAAGTTCGGGTCTGAATCCAGAATGCGGATAACATCGGGGGAATAGATATCGTCTGTTCTGTAGTAGGTGGTGTCGGCGGGAAGCTCGATCAACCGGGGATAAATTTCTCCGGTAATCTTGAACTGACCAAAGGAAACCGCGTCGAAATAGTCGTTCACGCTTCCGGGCTTGCCCGTAAAGAGGTCGTTCGACCAAGCGGGGACAAGGGTGTCGCCGGGAGCTTCTCCCTTGAATTTGGTGAATACCACCAACGCATGCAAGGGGTTGCTGCTCCGGGGCCGGAGCGCCGCCGCCGGTTTTCCCGTGATGTCCTGCAGTGTCGCAATTTCGATCGTGAATTCACGCGTACCCACGCCGTTGAGCGGACTGCTCGCGGTGAAGGACGCTATCTCGAAAGCGAGAAAGGCGAGCAGGAGAAGCCAAGCTTTCCGATGATTCCACATAAAGATATCTCCGGGGAAAAAATGCATTCTACTAAATTAAATTATGCATCTTTTTTCGGGCGTCAAGCGCTTTTTCGCGGATCGGGAGAGAAAAAACAACTTTAACTGGCCATCTGAGGGGATAATTCGCTCGTTTCGTGAATGTATCTTCTTGGGAAATAACGGGGAATGTTGGCGGAACATCCGGGGGATAATTCCGATTCCGCAGTGGCGGAACGCCCGTTGCTTTCATGCGGGGCAGCCGGTTCACCGCTATCTTCATGCATGTATGTTTGTGCATAATTTACTGTGGCGCATTGCCAATGACGGCGTGGAAGAGCTTCGACCGGAAAGAAAGCGCGAAGTCAGGGTCGCTGTACACCTGAGGGAAACGGGTTGGATTTCCGTTCGTATCGTCAACAAAAAAATCGAAACCGGATATCGGTTGGGCGGGCAGATTCACGGCACAGGAGCCGACCGGGGTCAAAAAGCACGGTCTTTGCTGAACTCTCTATCGCTGCCGGCGGCATCTCCCGTGTCAAGGGAGACGATTGAGAAAAAAACGGCTGCGGCACAGAAGCGGTTGCCGACCATACCCCATGCCCGAAAAACAGACCGGCGGCAAGGTCCTGACCGCCCGGAGTTCGGTAAAAACGATGAGGTCCATCTACGGGCATCTGTGCCGGAATCATGTGATAGGGCGGTCTATCCGGAAGGTGCTGCTGCCGAAAGGATCGGGCGCGCTCCGGAATCCTGTTCCGGATGGATATGCGCGTCGGGGTTACTCTCTCCGTACGATGCGGAACCCGACGTAGTTGCGGCGGCTGTCGGGATCGGAGAACTGACGGTAAGCGGAGCGGCAGGCATCGACACTGTGAAACCAGCTTCCCCCCCGGAGAGCGCGGTTTGATCCGTCGTCAGGCCCGACCGGGTCGCTGCCCGGCGCTTCCGGATAGGGAGCGAACCAGTCATGACACCATTCCAGGACTCCCCCGGACATGTCATAGAGGCCGAATGCATTGGGTACCTTGCGGCGGACGGGTGGTACATTGTTCCGGCTGTTCCCGCGATACCATGCGATTCGGGCGAGGTCGGCCTCGGTATCGCCGGAGTTGAACCGGGTGGTCGTTCCCGCGCGGCAGGCGAATTCCCACTCCGCCTCGGTGGGCAGCCGGAACCCGTTCCGTGAGAAGTCGCACTCCCAGGTGATTTCGTTGTAACAGGGTTCCAGCCGGAGACGGCGGCTGAGCACGTTGCAGAACCGGGCGGCATCTTTCCAGGTCACGAAGATGGCAGGCAGGCTGTCGCGCATCACGAACAGGGAATCCCGGGGTTCGAGTACCCGTCGGTACTGAGCCGTGGTGATCTCCGTTTCGCTCATCTTAAACGGGCTCACACGCACGGGGTGTATCCGGTACATCGACTCGAGGGATTCTTCGACACCTTGCATTCCCATGGAAAAGGCGCCGCCCGGTATATTGATCATCCTGATGCCGAACCGGTCCAGGGCGATTCCGACTTCGAACGCTTTCCTGTCCACGGCATGTTGATACCCCGAGGATCCCGCCCGGAAAACCGCCGCGAGCGATGCAAATCCGAGCAGAACGAACAGAAGGGTCCGTCTGGACATGATAGCCTCTGCGGAATGAGGAAACCTGACTTGCGAACAACAGGGGTTTACAACTATACGTCTTACAATATAAATTTATCAAAGTAAAAATATTTGTCAAGACATATTTTTGCGCTTCTCGCAGTTGTGCGGGGAAACGAGTGATGTAAGAAGGAGCCAGAAGGCAGAAGAAGGGAAACGGCGGTCAAGCCGTGGCGTACGGTTCAAGCGGGTCGAGGCATGCCTCGACCCTACGGTTTTCCCGCTGTGCCTTCGCCCCGTTTTCCCCTTCACTTTTCCCCGTTTACTCGCATGTGCCAATTCGAATACAGCGAAGAACCCAGATTTCCCATTTGGGGAAAGAACCCTTGACGCGGAGGGGGAAAAAGTGGTTTCTTAAGGAAAACCTATCCCGCTCCCGTCATTCCGTGCTCCGAACCCATGTTCATATCCTACGCTTCCATCGCGCTTCCCCTGCCGCTGGCCGGGCTCTTCACCTACCGGGTTCCCGAAAAGCTGGCCCCGGTCGCCGAAGTCGGCCGTCGAGCGCTCGTGCCCTTCGGGCCTCGGATGCTCGCCGGGTTCATCGTCGGGCTCACCGACACGCCGGGAGACATCCCGGAATCGAAAATCCGAGATATCCGGGACATTCCCGATGAGGGGCGGGTCTTCGATGATTATATGCTGGAACTGGCCGGGTGGGTGGCGGATTATTACCTCTCCACGGTGGGCGAGGTGCTGCGTACGGCGCTCCCGGCGGGGAGCATGGTGCGCTCCCGGATCCGGGTGCATCTCCGGGAGGACGGCGGAGATAGTGTTGACCAGAGCGACCGTCAGGCGCAAGTCGTGGAATACCTCCGGGAACGGGGACCCACCCTGTTGCGCACCCTTCAGACCGGGCTCGGCGCGTGGGCGGATGCGGCGGTACGGGTGCTGGAGCGCCGGGGCGTGGTGTCCCTGGAACGGGAGATGACCGTCCCCGCGGCGCGACCCAAAACCGAGCGTCACGTCCGCGCGGTCCCTGACGCGGAAGCTCGGCTCTCCTCACGGGCCCGGAAGCAGGCGGAATGCCTGGAAGCCCTGCGGAAATATCCGGACGGCGTGCCGCTGGCCGAGTTCGTGGAACGGCACGGGTTCTCCCGGGGGGTGCTGAACGCCCTTGCCGACGCCGGGCTGGCCGCCTTCGAGGAAGTGGAGGTCATCCGCCGCTCGCGGATGCTGGATCAGGAAAAGGTGGAAGCCGATCATACGCTCACCCCGTCGCAGACGGAATGCCTTCGGAACATCGGGGAGGAATGCGCGGGCGGGAATCCCCGCCCCATCCTCCTCCAGGGGGTAACCGGCAGCGGCAAGACCCGGGTCTACATCGAACTGGTCCGCGCCGCACTGGAAAAGGGCAGGGGAGCGATCATCCTCGTCCCCGAAATCGCGCTCACGCCGCAGACCGTACGGTTCTTCAACTCGGTGTTTCCGGAGCGGGTGGCGGTGCTCCACTCCGCCATGAGCGCCGGGGAGCGGTTTGATATGTGGCGGCTCATCCACGACGGCTCCCGTGATGTGGTGATCGGACCGCGCTCGGCGGTATTCGCGCCCCTGCCCGCGCCCGGGGTGATCATCGTGGACGAGGAGCACGACCACTCCTACAAGCAGACCGACACCGCCCCCCGCTATCACGCCCGGGATGTGGCGGTGGTGCGGGGAAAGCTGCTGGGAGTCCCCGTGGTGCTCGGCTCGGCCACTCCCTCGCTGGAATCCTGGCACAACGCGGTCACCGGGAAATACCTCCACGTCCGTCTGCCGGAGCGCGTGGACTCCCGTCCCCTGCCGGAAGTGACCTTGGTGGACATGCGCGGCGAGCGGGAGCGTGAGAACTTCTCCTCCCTTTCCACGGTCCTCCGGGAGGAGATCGGCGAGCGCATCGTGCGGGGTGAAAAGAGCATCGTCCTCATCAACCGGCGGGGGTTCGCCACCGGCATCCGCTGCCGCAACTGCGGCTACACCCTGAGCTGTCCGGACTGCTCCGCCGGGCTGGTGTACCATACTTCGCGCCGTCTGGCGGTCTGCCACCTCTGCGGAATGGAACGCATCGTGCTCCAGCATTGCCCCAACTGCGGGGCAGACGATCTGAACTACACCGGGCGGGGAACCCAGAAGATAGAGCAGGAGCTGGCGAACGCCTTCGGCGAGGCCGGAATCGTGCGCATGGACGCCGACACCACCCGCGCCCACGACTCCCATTTCCGCCTGCTGGAGGAATTCCGCTCCGGGAGCGCCTCCATCCTCCTCGGGACCCAGATGGTCGGCAAGGGGCTGGACATCCCGGAAGTCACCCTGGTGGGGGTGATCGCGGCGGATTCCGCGCTCTCCCTCCCCGATTTCCGGGCCTCTGAGCGTACCTTCCAGCTCATCACCCAGGTGGCGGGACGGGCCGGTCGAGGTGAGATTCCCGGCCGGGTGGTCGTTCAGGCGCTCATGCCGGAACATTATTCGGTGACCGCCGCCTGTGCTCACGACTATGAAGCTTTCGCCGCGGAAGAAATAGAACTCCGCCGGGAGGTGGAATTTCCGCCCTTCTCACGGCTCATCCTGCTGGAACTGAGCGGGACGGACCAGGCCGCGCTCATGGCGAGCGCCGGGGAAGTCGCGGCGCTCCTGGCTGAACATACGCCGCCGGAAACCGACGTCCTCGGACCGGTGGAAGCGCCCATCGCCCGGGTCCGGGGCCGTCACCGCGCCCACATCCTGCTCAAAACCCGCCGCATCACCGCACTCCGCACCCTGGTCCGCCATCTCCTTGATACTTTCGAGAGGCCGGAAACCCTCAGCGTCGACATCGACCCGGTGGACCTGATGTAAAAACAGAACCGGAGACGCCCTTTCGCTGGAAAGTTCGCATCAGACTAAAGTCGGATCGAATCATAAAGAAAGAGCCCCTCCCGTCCGCCCCGGCCCTCTCCCGCCCTGTTCATAGTCGTAAACATAAGAGAAAATCACAGGTACGCATGAGTACTAATTGTAATTAGTGGAGGTTTTGGCCGGTAACTCACCCCCTGGCCCCCTCTCTCCAGAGAGAGGGGGAAT
>JAWLHT010000043.1:0-22095 GCA_041690195.1 Candidatus Latescibacterota bacterium | reverse complement strand
GGTCTACGGAAAAATTCCTGTGGGAACTCGGCGATAATAACCGTATCGAAAGCGTAATTATCCGGGATGAAGAACGGGTGACTGCCTGCATCTCCTCCCAGGTTGGGTGTAAAATGGGCTGCCGGTTTTGCCGTACCGGTGAAATGCGCTTCACCCGCAATCTCACCACAGGTGAAATTGTGGATCAGCTTATACGGATGCGACACCTGCTGGGAGCGTCGGATGAAGACGTTACCAATATCGTGTTTATGGGCATGGGCGAACCCATGGATAATCTGGAGTCGGTTCTCAAGGCGGTGAGTATAATCAATATGGAAACCGCCCTCTCTATCGGACAGAGGAAAGTGACCATTTCCACCTGCGGGGTGGTTCCTGGTATACTTCGTCTCGCCGGCGAGTTCCGAAAGGTTGGCCTTGCGATTTCATTGAATGCCACGAACGACGAACTGCGCGGACGTCTCATGCCCATCAACGGAAAATATCCACTGCGGGAACTCCTGTCTGCCGCCCGCGATTTTGTTCACCAGACCAAACGACGGGTCACCTTCGAATACATTCTCATGAATGACGTGAACGATACTCCCGAGGACGCCCGCAGACTTCTTTCCATCGCCCGGAGTGTCCCCTCAAAGGTGAATCTCATCGCCTACAACGAGTACGATGGTTCCCCGTTCCGTCGTCCACCCGGAGCCAGGATCGAAGAGTTCCAGCGAATTCTCTTCGAAGGAAACATCACCGCCATCTTGCGTCGCAGCAAGGGAACCGACATTCTGGCAGCTTGCGGGCAGCTCGCGGCAAAGTCGGCCGCAGATCCCCTCTGATGCAGCCGGACCGTACAAAATACATGGTCTCTCCGGGCGGAATGCCATGAGAATGTTCCGTCCCGAAGCACTCAAAACCGGTTCAACGGAAGCCATAGCAGCGCACATGGCATAGTAACTCTATCTACAACAGGCGAGAACAGGCGAAGCTGTCAAGATATCAACAAGAATGGAACACCCATGAAACGTCGAAAATTTCTCCGGAACACATCTCTTGCGGCAGGGATTCTGACACAGGGCCCGCACATTGCCCGAGCGGCCGCACCGATAGCCGGGAAAAAGCCCGCTGGTTCCCCCTTCCGGTCCGCGAACCGTGTTTTTCGGCTCAAGGGGGAATACTATCGTCATTATCCCGCCCAATTCTCGCTGAACACTGAAAGCGCCCGTGGGTTTCATGGATGGGGTGAATCAGTGGATATCGAGACTCCCGTGAGGGAAACGGCACTTGTCATGATGCATATCTGGAACGTGGGAATGACTCCGGAGCTGGCCTGGAAGCCCGATGGTCCCGCTGGCGGCGTCATGGAAATGGCCGAGTGGGCGGCCCGGACCGTCCCCATCATCCGGAATGAGATTCCGCCCATTCTCGCAGCGGCGCGCGCTGCCGGGATCCCGGTCGTGCATGTCGCTTCATCGGACGGTTACGCGAGCAAATATCCCGGTTACCACCTGGCGCTTGCCATAGCCGGAGCCGAACCCCCGTCTATGCCCAAAGCTCCACGGGCAGATGAAATGAAGGCCCCTGATGACCGAAAGAATTCTCTCATCTTTGGCCCCAAATTCCCGGAATCTTTCGAGTACTACTGGCCTCGCATCGATTTTCCCGAAGAAGCGAAACCCCTTGACACCGAACCGGTCGTCGTCACAACGCACCAGCTAAACTCCGTTCTCCGGGATTTGGCCGCCTGGCAGCTCATATACTGCGGCTTCGCCATCAACTGGTGTCTCTGGTTCAGCCCCGGAGGAATGAGTGACATGTCCAGGCTCGGTTATCGCTGCTCCTGCATACGGGAAGCAGTAACCGCGGTTGAAAACAGGGAGTCCACACCCGGCGAGTTCAACAAGGAACAGGCGCTCTGGCGTACCAGCCTGATGTTCGGATACATTCACCGGGCCCGCGATTTCATCAGGGCGTGCGAGTCTCTCGGCTCCGCCCGGGGATAGAACACGTACAATAAAAAGCAGCCGATACTTCAAATCATATCCGCATGGCTTCCCGACACTTAACGGAATACCCATTCCGGCAGGCAAAACGTCCTCGCATTCAGTTCCAGCTAAAAAAAAGCGGTCGTTCCAGAGGAGCATCACTCCTTCCAGAACGGCCGCTTTCCGTGTTTTCCGGGGAGCAACGGAATTTGTTCCGCAGATAATGCAGTTCTTTTCAGCCGTTGCGCTCTCCCGGCCAGTTCCGGACGAAACCGCCCCGGCTTCCCTTTTCCGCTCCCGTGATTCTTCTCGTCAGCGTCCCCGCATGGCCGAAGTCCCAAACATTGCTCATGACGCACGGTGACATGTTTCCACGGATTGCCCCAGCGGCTCTGCGCTCCGGAACATTACGGACATACCGCTTGTGACGATACCATATCTCATGTCGCAATTTCCCAGGGTAATGCGAAGAAAGATGTGTATCCATCCCTCGAACACGGTTTGCCGCAACCAACAATTCTCTCATACGTATTATGGATCATGGGAGTATGGAGAACCACTGTGAAACAGATGGCGTGAATGGCCAGGATGCTTTGCTGTTGAATGATATGTCAATCAGACGAGCAGCCATCCGGGTGTCAGAAACCCATCTCCCCGTTTTCCGTTTTGGCGACGCAGCGAAATATCATATCGAAGCTTTCGGTATACCCGTTTCGCGCGTAGTGAACCGCATTCCGGACAGAACGTCAACGGCACGCCATTCAAACCTTCGGCGCGAAAAAAGTGATATCCGCATGACCGACAGGTATATTCCATATAGTTTTGCGGTCCCGAAGTCATGGCGAACTCCTCGCGCTTCATAGCACCGGTTCCAATTCGTCGTCCTCGATCTCATTCACGAACCACTCAACAAGGTAAGTCCCCTTTTCCCCACATTCCGGGCATTGAAGCAGAAAAGCCTTTTCCTGGGGAATTTCCTGAGTGAAAAAAAATCCGCACGTGCTGCACTTGATATACCCGTCAGTAAAGTTGAATTTCATGATTGTCGCCTTTCGTGAAAAGAGGTTATTAACCGTAGCCGGTCGACTGATTGAATAATATCGCCTCACCCCGTTTCGAACAATCACGCAAAATCTGATTTTATCCTTTGAAAAACACGAATCGGACCGCTTGTATGCGGCAAGCGTCGTTGACATACTCGTTAGCACCAACTCGCAAGCATTCGCGTCGATGAATCCAAGCCCTTGAAACAGTGGCTGAACCGCGACCAGTTCTGATTTTGGCGGGATACAGACACTATGCGGTCAAGTCGTGGTAGCCAGCAAAGAGGATACGCTCACAGTGTGAGAATCGGGGGAAAACATGCGGATAGCCCATTCAGTGGCAGAACCAGGATTACTTACCGAAACATGATGTGAAAAAATGCGCAACCATAATGATCACACAGGACTTCCCATCGAACTTTATTTTTAGACGGGCACCGTACCACGAAAAAGCAGACAAATGAACAAAACAGGTATCGGCAGATTCCCTGATTCAGTCGTTTTGCTCTTTTATAATCCTGCCAAAGGAGGTGTTGACACAGGCGACAGCAGGTTCAGCGGTGCGGGGGGTGCTTCATTCACTTGCGTCTCTGAATCCCCTTACCTACGGACCCAATTCGATATCCGCATCGAAAATTGCCTGACCAGAAAGGTCAAGCCGGTCTATTCCGCCGCTTCATCGTGCAGTTAAAGATGCAGACAGGAACAGTGTTCATTCCTCATTGCGAGGCTCGCCAGGGCTACATGTAATATCTTCTGCCCATCTTAAGGTCAAGACGATTTCTCCGGATGTCTGTTCAAAACGGCATAAAATGCCCAACCCGTTCCGCAAGAGACCGGCCATTTCAGTTCTTGCTCCCGTCCGCTGGTGCCAAAGCAACTGGGGCCGGCGGGGAATATATTCCCGGGCTCTGTCCTTGCCCGGTTATCCCCTCCAACCAAAAACTGTGCGCTCTTTGAGCCTGATTTCCTCCGCCGCGCCATGCTGGCCGTTACATACGCTTGTCCAATTCCTGTACCTGAAAAACCGAAACACACTCGTCAGATATCAGCAAAGTGATACCGTCGGAGCCGACAGGGGCAGCAACCCAGGAATCACCATTCAATAAAGTTATTGACAAATGTGGCTAATTTATTTACATTAGTTAATTAGCTTAACGTTCATGAGTTTATGATCGGCGACTTGATGCAGGGATGTATCCAGGCAACAGGTTGCCAAAAAAGCTGAACATATCGGACAGGGTCGGACGAAGCGCTTTCGCGAAGCGTCCCGGCAGTATAAACCGAGAGAACGCATACAAGCGTCTCTCGCTTTTTTTTGCCCCCGTCAAACCGATATCGACATGTTTCGACCGGCCAAATGCTGTATAGAAGGCGATGCTATCATGAAAATTGTTGTTACCGGGCCAAAAAGTTCGGGAAAGACCACCATCGGCAAAGCCCTATCCAAGCGGCTGAACATCCCCTTTGTGGATCTTGACGACCTCGTTCTGGGAAGGGCCGGGGATGAAGGCATCCGAGCTGATTCCTGTGCCGGACTTTTCCAGACAATTGGGGAAGAGAAGTTTCGCGCGCTGGAACGCAACACCATTGCGGCGCTTGACCAGCGCGGATATTTCGTGCTCGCCACCGGCGGCTCCACTCTGCTCGACTGGAAATCGCGTCATCTGCTTCGCCCGTCATCGCTTTGGGTTTACCTGAAGTCAGGGCCCGAGTGTCTGTGGGAACGCATCAGCAAGAAAACCCTTCCTGCCTATTTGCGCGACACAAACAATCCCCGTACGCAATTCATAAACCGCGTTGAATGCATTGATGAAGTTCTGTCGCCGCGGTGTGATATTCATGTCAGTACGGAAACGGACGATGTTGAAGCCATACTCGACGAGCTCGTGGAAAGTCTCCACCGGGAACTGTCCGTGCAAGCCAACTCGCCGAATACGTTCGGCGAGATCATCCGCTTGACCACCTTTGGAGAAAGCCATGGCCCGTTTATCGGCGCGGTTCTGGACGGTGTCCGGCCTGGCCTGCCCCTGTCGTCAGAAGATATCCAGCGTGACCTGGACCGTAGGCGACCTGGGCAAAGCGCCATTGCCACCGCCCGTAAAGAGTCGGACATAGTGGAGATCGTCTCCGGTGTATTCGAGGGTAAAACGACAGGCGCCCCCATCGGCCTGCTGATAAAGAATACGGACAGCCGCTCTTCGCACTATGAGTCGATCAAGGATATATTTCGTCCGGGGCACGCTGATATAACCTTCTGGAAGAAGTACGGGATTCGTGACTATCGTGGCGGGGGACGGTCTTCCGGGCGGGAAACGGCTACGCGTGTTGCGGGAGGCGCTGTGGCGCGGAAGATTCTTTCAGATCGCGGTGTTTCAATCCGGGCGTATACAACACGGATTGGCGACATTGCGGCGGAAAGGATCGATTTGGCAGAGATAGATCGGAATCCGGTACGCTGTCCCGATGGTGAGGCCGCCAAAAAGATGGAAGCATTGATTCTGGAAGTAAAAAAACAGGGCGATTCCATCGGCGGCATCGTCCAGGTGGAAGCGACGGGTGTACCTGCCGGCCTGGGCGATCCCGTCTTCTCAAAGCTTGACTCTCGGTTAGCTTCGGCGCTCTTTTCACTGGGTGCTGTCAAGGGGGTCGAGTTCGGGTGCGGTTTCGACTGTACCCGCATGCGGGGATCGCAGAATAACGATCCAATGGAAAACGGCGAATTCCTCTCAAACAACGCCGGCGGAATCCTGGGCGGAATTTCCTCTGGACAATCCATCCTGGCGCGTGTTGCGGTCAAGCCCACTCCATCTGTGGCCATTGAACAGAAAACCCAGGACATTCATGGGGACAACAGAACGCTCCAAATCGAAGGACGACATGATCCCTGTATTGTGCCGCGCATCGTTCCGGTAGTCGAGGCCATGGTTGCCTTGACCCTCTTGGATGCATGGGAAATGCAGGATTGTCTCTGCCCGGACTGGTTGAAAAAAACCTCCGCAGGCGCTTGACGCGGCAGGAGACTGAAATGGACGAACATGCGCTGTTTGCTTCCATTGATAAAGGTTTCACGCAAGCGTGGCAAGGTCCGGGACGATTCTACGACAACATCGACAAGCAGTATGTGTGCGCCCATCTCGAATATGCCGGCTAAAACGAATGAACCTGTTCTGCGTTTAACTCATAAACTCTTATAAATACAGCGAATAAGTCCAACCGTCACGAGATATCTTCTAAACTGACAGGAAAAAAGGAACACGAGATATGGATATTGAGTCATTCCTGGCACGAGCCAACCTGCCTGATGAGGTCGCGTGCTTTCTGCGCAAGGCACCGTCAGTGATAGTGGCGAGCAGCATAGATGATTTGGAAAATCTGGCATGCGGAAGCAAGGATGAGCTGAGAGCCACGGTTTCTTATGATTTGCCGGATGGCAGACGAGTTGATGAAGTTGACGTGGTGAGGGTACGCAATGGGGTGAGTGCGAATTACCGCGAAACATATATGCGTCGCCGGGACCCGGATTGCATGGTAGTGGCGGACCGGAATCCATCGGACAAGCCGCATTTCAGCAAACGGTATCCCTTCGAATTCAGCAACCTGAAGCAGAAAACCTTCGACTGGCTTGCAACCCAGAATTTGGCGATGTTCGGATTTGCAGTCGGACAGCCCGGCCTGGGAGCCGATGGACTCGCAATTTGTCCGGCCAACGCTGGCTTTTTCGCTTTCGGCCTCGGACTCCTCCAGGGTGTCCTGGATATCGAAGACCGTGATTTCAAACCGGCGACAATAATCTACGTCGCACCCCCTTTCCGGCATACCCATTTCGGTGGCAAACAGGTCGTGGTACATGACCGGGGCCAGGTGCACGAAATTTTCTCCTACAATCTATACCCCGGCCCGAGCGCGAAGAAAGGGGTCTATGGGGCGCTGATTGAAATGGGAGAGCAGCAAGGATGGGTGACGGCCCACTGTTCGGCCGTGCAGGTTGTCACACCGTATGACAACGTTGTTACCTTCATGCATGAGGGGGCAAGCGGCGGCGGTAAAAGCGAAATGCTCCAACAGCCCCATCGTCTCCCCGACGGACGGCTATTGCTGGGCCGCAACATATTAACCGAAGAAAGACGGTTCCTCGAGATTCCCCGTACCTGCGATCTGCATCCGGTCTGCGATGACATGGCCCTCTGTCATCCCTCGATTCAGAAAGGCCGGGGCAAGCTTTCTGTGGCCGATGCAGAGAGTGGCTGGTTTGTTCGGGTGGATCATATCCGCGAATATGGAACCGATCCGGATCTGGAACACCTGACTATCCACCCGGGGAGATCCCAACTGTTCCTGAATATCAATTCTGTTGCCGGTGGCACCGGTTTGATCTGGGAGCACATCGAGGATGAACCCGGAAAAACCTGCCCCAACCCTCGTGTCGTGATACCGCGGAGTATCGTACCAAATGTAGTCGAAAAAGACGTACAGATCGATATCCGGTCCTTCGGTGTGCGCACGCCTCCCTGCACCCGGGAAAAACCCAGTTATGGAATAATTGGACTGTTTCACGTGCTGCCGCCGGCATTGGCGTGGTTGTGGCGTTTGGTCGCGCCGCGCGGCCACGCTAACCCCAGCATCGTCGATACCGTTGGTATGAGCAGCGAAGGTGTGGGGAGTTACTGGCCATTTACCCCCGGCAAACGGGTAGCCCAGGCCAACCTGCTCCTGAGTCAGTTCCGTGAGGCCCCAGCGACACGATACGTGGTTATTCCGAATCAGTATATCGGGGCGTGGGAGACGGGGTTTATGCCCCAATGGCTGGTGCGGGACTATCTGGCGCGCCGTGGTCACGCGCGCTTCGCTTCCGACCAGACTGTTCCATCCCGCTGTCCGCTCCTCGGATACGCCCTTCAGACCATGCGGATAGAGGGCAGCATGATATCGCGATGGTTCCTCCAGGTAGACACACAGCCTGAAGTAGGTCCGGAAGCCTTTGATTCAGGCGCTCGCATTTTAACGGACTTCTTCCATGAGCAACTGAAGAAGTACCTGCAACCGGATCTCGACAAACTGGGCAAAGAGATCATCGAATGCTGTCTTTCCGATGGCTCGGTGGAGGACTATGCGGCCTTGATGGCAGGAGAAAGCTGACAAATATCCGTCGGTTTTCTTTGCGAAGGAACACTGATCGAAGATCGCGGATACCTGAGCGAGCTGGGGAAATGCTTCTTTCTGAACACGGGCCGTTTCTGCTGCAATCGAAAAAGCAGCCCTCCGGTTCATCGCTGCCCATCAGTCCGACCGCGCCAAGGGAGTAGTTTCTGCCGGATAGGTGCTTACGGTTAACCGGTAAATGTTAGGCATTGCAACCAAGGCGGCACTGCAACTTTCGAGAGTTGTTGTGCCGCCTTTTGTATTTCAATTGCGTGGGCTGTGCCAGCAAATATATGGGAGAGTATCCGTAATACAGGGCTTCGTCCAGCACTTCTCCTGCATGGATATCCAGGGTTTCTATTCCTCGAACCATCCGTCCAGCGTGGCAACCAGCCCGTCAACCAGCGCCGATATTTCCACCGTTCCGGTCTTTTCCCCTTTTCGCTCCGCTGCCGTGTATGGACCGTCTGCCATCTGACCGCAGGTCATACATCTTCAGTGCATGCAACTGATTAGTATTGCTCATTTTAGAAGCGACTACCTCACTCATTCTGCCGTATGTCGATACCGGGTGCATGCACCTGCTTTTTCGGGGAATTTCGATCTGCTGTCCGGATAACCGAGTCATCCTGGTGCTGGAAGGGACCGGGTGGCACACGACTCCGGAATTGGAGGTGTTAGACAACATTCACCTGCCGTTCCTTCCGGCGTACAGCCCGACTCAATCCCACCGAGCACCTCTGGAGATACCACCGGGAACGGCACATCATGATGTGGGGTTTCAAGCATTCTCAAGCAATACAAATCAACTAAACGGTCCGCGAACAGCTCATTGGTGCACATTTCATATTTGTGGACAGGCTCTATGCAAACCACTTCAGGTTCAGGCGGGAACTACGCTGACGCTTTCGGTGTTTGAGTGGGGAGGTAAGGGTCACGGTCGTACCACGACCGGGAATTGATTCTATTTCCAGGGTTCCGCCGATGAACTGCATTCTCTCGCCGATCTTGAACAGACCGAACCCCTTCGTCTCATCAGGAGCTTTCTGAAGCACGGAGGTATCGAAACCGATCCCGTTATCCTGTATGATGATACGGACCGAATCTTCCATCCAGGCGATAGTAATGTCAGCCGATTTCGCCTCTGCATGTTTGGCAACGTTAAAAAGGATTTCCTGAACCGACTGAAACAGGAGAATGGCAATGTCGAGATCAGGCTTCGCTACCTGCCCCTGCTGATGAACGGAAATTGGCAGGCCGTACTTTCTGCTGCCTTGTTCGGCCAGCCAGTCAAGCGCGTTGTCAAAGCCGAGTTCATAGAGCACGGGCGGACTCAGTTCAAATGTCAGCGTTCTGGTTTCGTTGACGATGGTATTCAGCAATCCGATAATCTCGTCCAACTCCGACGGGTCGCGAACCTGATCGCGCAGTGTTTCCAATTGCATCTGACTCAACGACAGATTGTGACCGATCCGGTCATGAAGATATTCCGCTACCCGGCGTCGTTCACGTTCCTCGGCCAGTGTGAGTTCCGAGGAAAGCGACTGAAGTCTCGACTGATAGGTCAGAAGACGGTCCATGGTTCGTTTGCGCTCAGTCACATCCTGCCAGTGAGAAAGCACGAGGTTGTCATGAACATAGGCAAATGTGAAATGAACGTATCTTTGTTCGTCCATCACCACGAACCTGTAGGGGGTCTCGATACTGAGAACCGTACGGTCGGTTATACACTGGTTCAGCAGAGACATAAGGTCGGGACGGTCCCGGAATAATTCTGACCCCTTCATGCCTATAAGCTTATTGATTCTCCCTTCGGTGAAGCGATCGGCGGCACGGTTGTAGTCTATTACTTCGAAGTCGCCGTTCGTCTTCATGAACATGGTCGTTGGAACCGGCATGCTGGCGAAAATATCCCGGAAGCGTTCCTCGCTCTGACGGAGTGCCTGACGGGATCGTTCCTGGTCGGTTACATTCACGAGTAGAAGCAGGAGTCCGTTCACGGTCCCCCGGACATCCTTCACCGGTTCGAGAGACCAGTCCCAATAGGTAACTCCCCGTTCCGGATGATCGGCAGATACAAAGGGTCTGGCCAGTGTATGGTACGGCGTTCCGGTTTCCACGACTTGACGGAATATTTCCCGATTCTTATCATCAGGATAGAGATCAAAATGGTTTTTTCCGGGATAATACTCCGGATCGTGTCCGCCGAACTGGGCATAGACACGGTTCACCCGAATGAAGGTGAAATCTGCGTCCATATACGCAATGTATATATGAGCAGCCGCAAAGATGCCTTCCAGCAGTTCTGTGTTTTCCTTGAGTTTTTTTTCAATCCGTTTCCACCGGGAAATATCCAGTACTGTCCCAATCCTTCCCCCGCCGGAGCCGTCTTCACTCCGGTACGGGGATCGATAGACCAGCACCGCATGCGTGTCGCCATCCCAGGACAGCGACATCTCTGAAACCTGCTCGACCGGAAGCATTATCTGCTCCAGGATTCTGACTTTTTCCCGGTCTTCGGGGTTCATATCGGAAACCGGCTTGCCCAGGATACGGTTCCGGTCCAACCCAAAGTAATTCTCGCAGGCGCTGTTGCATCCTTCGACAACGCCCGTTTCGCTCAACAAAAAGACCGGGTTGTGTACCGAATCAAGCAGGGTGTATTCGTATTCATTCTGATCATGCAGGGTCCTCTCGAGCTGTTTGTACGAGGTGATATCCCGGGCAATGACCGTTGCCCCAGATACCGCACCATTACCATCGGAAACGGGACAAACGGTAACCAGCAAATCCCGCACATTTTCATCTTTCAAATGGAGTCTGAACTCGAAATGCCTCAACTCACCCTGCAACGCATGTTCGATATGCGCTGTTATAGTCTCCGTCCACGGGGAACCGGTTCTCAACGAACTGAGATCTTTAGCCGCAGCTTCTCCGGAGGCCGGACCGAACACCTGGCGATACGAAGCATTGCACAGTTGAACCCGTTGGTCTCTGTCCACGACCAGCACCATGATGTCGAGACATTCCAGTGCCTCGACGCACCAATGCAGAGTGCCGAGGTTTGACCACCGGACGCCGGTGCTGGCAAAAACCCCGAAAATGCCCGTTATTTTTTTCCTTGAACGCACCGGCATACATGAGGCAACTACCACCACCTCGGTCCCGTCATCGCGGACAATGGCGATTTCCTGGCCGGCTACGGTTTCTCCCCGACCTACTCGTCCAAATAACGAGTGCATCCGTTCGCGGTACTGTGGTGAAACCATGTCAGATATGTTCAGTTCGGCGGTTATTCCTTTGTCAGAAACCCCGAACAACGTCTCTGCACTCTTGTTTGCATAGGTCAGCACACCCGCAAGAGTACATTCAAAAACAGCATCCGTTAACAGCAAACCGATTTTCCGGCATCCTCCAAGTTCGCTGTGTAATATGACGTTGCTCGCATCGCCATTCAAATTGTCATGGAAACAGGCGGTGTGAGACTTTCCAAATGACGAATGTGCCTGGTCTGAACGATTATTCATGCGGAGGGCTTTCCAATAACTGACCGGGACGGGCAGTTGGTTCGTACGCTCAAATGCGGTATCAACGAGTGTAAAGTGAATATCGAACAACCATCTCTGGACTTACCCCGTGTAAGATACCAACAGCTCACGCGGAACGCAATAGACAAAAAGCTATAGTACAACAACACATATTGTAATGCTGCTCTGATATTTATGCAGGTACTCAAAATGCCGCACACGAATTGAACCTTCGTGCCGTTCCTGAATCTCAGACCGGATTGATGATGGAGAAACAGGCAGGGGCGGATCCGGTGAGATCCACCCCTGCCTGTTTCTCCATCAATTTGCACTTGGTACAACGCGGTGCAAAATGGGCTGCCACCCATTCAGACCGGAGATCCTGAAACAACCGCCGGGGTCTCCTCCCGGGGTTTCGATTCGGGTGTTCGGGGCTCCTCATTCTGAAACAGGGTTTTTACCACATCGTCGAGTGTATCAATCAAATGAATGTTCAACTGATCTTTTATTTCCTCGGGAACATCCACCAAATCTTTTTCGTTTTTCCTGGGCATCAGAACAGAATTGATCCCGGCGTTCCTGGCCCCGATCAGCTTCTCTTTGATTCCACCGACCGGGAGTACGAGTCCACGAAGCGTGATCTCACCGGTCATTGCAACATCGTAGGGAAGCGACTGCTCTTTCAAAATCGAAAGAAGTGATGCAAAAAGCGCCACTCCCGCCGACGGCCCATCCTTGGGAATCGCTCCGGCCGGAATATGTATGTGAATGTCGTACTGCTGGAGGAAGTTTTCGGCAATGTTGAAATCTCTGGCTTTGAAACGAACGTATGAAAGTGCCGCTTGGGCCGATTCCTTCATCATCTCGCCCAGCTTCCCCGTGAGGAGGAGACGTCCGTTTCCGGCCATTTTGCCGGATTCAACAAACAGAATCGTTCCTCCGACCGGGGTCCATGCCAACCCGACCGCCACACCGGGAATCTGCGCCCGTTCCACGGTTTCGGAAAAGAAACGTTCTGGTCCGAGATAGTCCGACACACTGTCCCCTTCGATCGTATACGGGCCCGGCTCGCCGGAAGCCACTTTTCTCGCCACTCCCCTGCAGATATTGGCAATCTCGCGCTCCAGATTACGGACTCCCGCTTCCCTGGTATAGGAATTGATAATAGCCCGGATTGCATCATCGGAAAAGCTTATCTGATCCTCCTGGAGTCCGTTTTCCGATGTCTGTCGCTTTACCAGGTACTTCCGGGCAATCTGCAGCTTTTCCTCCTGGGTATACCCTGCCAGTACAAGTACTTCCATTCGGTCAAGCAACGGCCCCGGAACCGTGCTGAGCTCGTTGCCGGTACATATGAACATCACCTTGGAAAGATCAAAGGGAACCCCAAGGTAGTTATCCTGGAAGGAAAAGTTCTGCGCCGGGTCCAGAACTTCCAGAAGAGCTGATGTCGGGTCGCCTCTGAAATCAGCGCCGATTTTATCAATTTCGTCGAGCATGAACAGTGGATTGCGCGAACCGGCCTTGCGGATTCCCTGAATGATTCGTCCAGGAAGCGCTCCGATGTAGGTTCGGCGATGTCCCCGGATCTCCGCCTCGTCATGGATTCCGCCAAGACTCATACGAATGAACTTTCTGCCAAGCGCCCGTGCGATCGACTGGCCCAGCGAAGTTTTGCCAACCCCGGGCGGGCCGATGAAGCACAGAATTGGGCCCTTGATGTCGGGATTGAGCTTGCGCACCGAAAGATATTCGAGGATGCGCTTTTTTGCGCTTTCAATATCATAATGGTCCTCATCGAGGATTTTCTGCGCTTCGTTGATATCGAGACGGTCGTCGGTAAGATTGTTCCAGGGAAGCTCCAGGAGAAGCTCGACATAGTTACGGAGCATGGGGTACTCCGGAGAAGCGGTATTCATGCGGGAAAGTCGTGACAACTCTTCATCGGCAACTTTACGAACATCCTCGGGCATCCCGGAACGTTCCAGTTTCTCCCGCATTTCCTCAGCTTCTCTGGATTGCTCATCAACCTCTCCCAGTTCTCTCTGGATGGCTTTCATCTGTTCCCGGAGATAGTACTCACGCTGGGTTTTATCAATATTGGATTTCACCCGCTCGTTTATGCTCTGGCTGAGTTCGAGCATCTCAACCTCGCGGGTGAGAATACCGTTTACCAGTTCATATCTCCTGCTGATGTTCATTTCCGAGAGAATTTGCATCTTTTCTTCTATGGGCACATTCAGATTCATGGAAATCATATCCACCAGTACCTTCGAGTCCTCGATATTCTGAATGATGATTGCCGCTTCCTGGGGAATATTGGGGAGAATATTCACCATCTTCATGGCATTCTGACGAATATTGAACACCATGGCCTCTGTGGTTTGATCGGTCTCAGCCCTCTCCCGCAGCACCTCTATCCTGGTCACCAGGTAGGGCGATTCGGAGACGGTATCGTGGAGACGGAACCGTTCCAGACCTTGCAGGATGACATTCAGCCCGCCGTCCGGCATCTGAATCAGCTTGATGATACGACACACGGTTCCAACCGAAAAGAGGTCTTTCCGTTTCGGTTCCTCGGCGTTTGAATCATGCATGCTTACAGCGCCCAGCAGACGGTTTCCAGACGCGGTTTCGCTCACCAGCTTCTGTGATGATTCCGTTTTCACGCCAATGGGGAAGACAGTAGAGGGGAAAACCACCGCGTTTCGTATCGGTAGTATGGGCAGAGCATCCGGGATGCTCTCCAGCGCGTCATCTTCCGGATCTTTATGGTTTTTTCTTCCTTGGATGTTATCAACCATGTACTTCCTCCTTCGGAAGGATCACCTTGAGTATCCCATTTCTGCATTCCGCTTCGATCTTCTCTTTGTCAATCGGTATGTGTATCCTGATTCTGCGCCTGAAGCGTCCCGTATCGATTTCCATGCGGTGCAATGTAATCGGCTTGTTGCAGCACATCTCTTTTCTGGTTCCGGAAATGGTAAGGAATCCTTCATGGAAAGACACGTCAATCTCGTTCTTTCGCACTCCGGCCACCTCCGCGTATACAATTACCGAATCATCCGTCTCGTAAATGTCCAGAGCGGGCATCCAGTGGCCGCTCGAGACATGGACCAACGCCTTCCGTGTCAGCGACAAGTCGATCAACCGTTCCAGTTCGCTAAAGATTTCACCGGTACTGTTCATGTTCTCTTCCTGTGGATTATGGTTTCCTGGGGGTTAACACAGTTTATGGCCGGCATTCAGCATGCACCAATATCAGGGTGACGCCGGGACTGGCGCTCTATAAGAAACACCCCCGGAGCGCACCTGCCGACCCAGTTCTCGTCCCAGGGCCCGGCAGGCTTCGAGTTCGGGCGCACCCGGCTGCCATTTGCTTCGAACCCCCTGCACAACAGGTATTGACATTCGGGCAAACGCCTCCTCGATCATCCGTACGGATTCCCCGCTCCAGCCGTATGAACCGAAGGCCGCACCGATTTTGTTCCGGAACCGGAGCCCGCGGATATCTTCCAGAATCGGCGCAATGGATGGCAGCACACCATTGTTGAGAGTTGGTGACCCGATTACCACCGCCCGGGAGCGGAACACCTCAACCAAAGCGTCATTGCGGTCGGTGACCGCCGTTCGGATAATGCGGTATGGTATCCCGATATCGTGCAATCCGTCACCAATGGCCTCAGCCATACGCCGGGTGGCGTCCCACATCGTATCATACAGGATGACCGCCCGTTCCTCCGGTTCCTGTCCGGCCCATGTCCGGTATGCGTGAACGATCTGGAGGGGGTCTGCCCGCCAGATTATTCCATGTGAAGGAGCAATCATATCCACTGGAAGCCCCAACTCGAACAGTTCGTCAATCTTTTTCCGGACCTGTTCGCTGTACGGGGTGAGGATATTCACATAATACTTGAGCGCCTCTTCCCACAATTCCTCTTCGTTCACCTCGTCGTTAAAAAGGTATCCCGCCGAATAGTGCTGCCCGAAAGCATCATTGGGCATGAGCAGATTGTTTACGGTCAGGTATGTAAACATACTGTCCGGCCAGTGCAGCATGGGAGCTTCGATAAAAACCAGCTCACGACTGCCGATAGAAATACGGTCGCCGGTCTTCACGGTCCGGTACTTCCACTTCCGGTGATAATGCCCCTCGATGCTTTCCGCTCCGCGTACGGATACTACGACCTCTGCATTCGGGGCCAGATCGAGTACTGCCGCCAGCGACCCGGAATGGTCCGGTTCGGCATGATTGGCCACCACCAGGTCGATTTTGGCAGGATCTACTATTTGTCGTATTCGATCGAGGAATTCTTCCCGGTACGGTTCCCACACGGTATCCACAAGTACGGTTCGCTCATCCTGGATAAGATAGGCGTTGTACGAAGTACCCCGGTGTGTGGAAAGCTCCAACCCATGGAAATGACGAATCCCCCAGTCAGCGACACCAACCCAGTGTACCTTTTCTGATATTTCAGTTTTCATTATTATACCCCCTTACACAGCCCCCCTTCGCAAAGTATGTCTTTATATATATTAATTATATATTATTTACACCACAAGGTTTTTCTTGAGTTCTACGTCACTCTCACTGCATTCTCGTGGTTCTTTCCGATGTTTCGGAACAGTCCGGAGCCCATATCTGCTACACGAAGAGGGTATACGTTACATCGACATGGCTGAGGAAACACATACTTTCACCCCAAAATATATTTCATGACGATAGCACCGCTCTTGCCGACGTCTGGCAGGCGTATCCCTCAATCTGAAGAACCTTCAACGCACGGCCACCGGAAATCAGGTTCATTGGAAATTTTCCGGAGCCGCTGGTATATGGACATCTGCACGCAAATCTCTATATAGCCAGCGCGGACTCCCGGTCGAGCAGAGAAGTGAGCGCGGTGGGGTCGGTAACCGGAAGCTGGCAAGTGTAATTTACGCAAACGTAAGCCGCCGGATGCCCATCCACTTCCATGTACCGTTCCAGTACCGGAAGTCGGGCGGTCAGGGAATCACGATTTTGAGGTGTGAGGAGAATCTGGAGAGCGTTCGGCATGTATTTCGTCTGGGCGGCACGAATCAATGCACGGGTCTCCTGGTTTTCCGGCGTTCCCGCGATGATGATCAACTGCGGAGGAGAAATAAAACGTTTCAGCATCGCAAGCATGAATGCCGTCTGCAGGGGATTGTCCCGCATATCGACGCCGAAGCGGGTCAGGATACGCTCAGCTGCTTTACCGTATTCCGGAGAGATGTTCAGGGCGTGCAGCCGAAGCAGGGAATCCACCAAAACCGAAGCCGCGGAAGGCTCCACAACATCGAACCGCTCCTCCATGCGAATGAGCAGATGATTATGCTCCCCGGCGGGAGAAGAATACACAGCGCCGGTATCCCTGTCCAAAAAAATATCTAGAGCGGAGTCCACAAGGCCGACCGCCTTCTTAAGCCATTCCGCGTCCCCATCGCATTCGAAAAGATCCAGAAAGCTTCTTGCGACAAACGTATAATCTTCCGCCCTCCCCTGTATGCCCCGCGCTCCGTCCCTCCAGCGACGATAGAGGATCCCGGGACTTTCCATGAGACGGTCCGTAATAAAACATGCGGCGTCACGCGCCGCATGAAGGTACACGGCATCACCGAGTACCTGGTATCCACGCGCCAGAGCGGAAATCATGAGCCCGTTCCAGGCGGCGATAACCTTGTCATCGCGGAAGGGCCGGGGACGATGCTTCCGTGACTCGAACAGTTTTCCCGCCGACGCTGCAATCACCTCCCGAACATCCCGTTCGCTTCGTTCAAACCGCCGTGCCGTCTCAGAGACCGATCGTGCATGATAAAGGATGTTCAGGTCATAAAAGTTATTATGCGGATCATGCAGCACATTGCCGTGCGGCTTGACACCATACCGATACATGAACAGTTCCGCATCCTCTCCGAGTATCTCCGCTATTTCGTTCGATTCCCAGACATAGAATGCTCCCTCCCTTTTTTCGGCTTCAGAAAGCTCGCTGTCCGACTTATCAACAAGGGAACTCCGAACACTGTCCGCGTCTTCGGCGGAATAAAACCCGCCCTCCGGATCCAGGATATCCCGCAGTACATATCCGATTGTATCCCGGGCGGTTTCGACATACCGAGAATCGCCGGTCATCGCATACGCATCCATGTATAGTGAGGCGAGTTGAGCGTTATCATAGAGCATTTTCTCGAAATGGGGAACATGCCATCGCGGGTCAGTTGAGTATCTGTGAAAGCCGCCGCCCAGATGGTCATGAATTCCGCCATCCGCCATCCGTTCCAGTGTGTGCAAAACCATATCCAAAGCATCTCCCGTCCATTTCTCCCGGCTGGCTCCTTTTTGACCGGAGACCGCATAGTCCATAAGGAATCTGAGTGCGGAGGGAAGGGGAAATTTTGGCGCATGACCAAAGCCGCCGTGCCGGGGATCGTAGGCATCCCGAATTCGTTCGAATCCCCGGTCAACCAACTCCGGATCGATTGCTCCCGGTTCGGGTGGCAGTGATAATTCGTCACGAAGCGACTTCACCAGAATATCAGCGGAATCAATCAGTTTGTGTCGTTCTTCCGGGTTGCCCCAGAGTTGTCCGATATGTTCGACCAGTTTCTTCCATCCGGGCATTCCCCCCTGCCGCTCCGCCGGGAAGTAGGTTCCACCGTAAAACGGTTTGCCTTCCGGCGTAAGAAACACATTGAGCGGCCATCCACCGGACCCGGTCATGGCGGTTACCGCGTTCATGTACAGGGAGTCGACATCCGGAAGTTCTTCCCTATCCACTTTAACAGAAACCAGCCATCGGTTCATGATCTCTCCCACTGACGGGTCCGAAAACGTTTCCCGTTCCATTACATGACACCAGTGACACGTGGAATAGCCAATCGACAGAAGAACGGGCTTATCCTCAAGCCGTGCTTTTTCAAAAGCGGCATCGCCCCAGGGAAACCATTCCACCGGATTGTACGCGTGCTGGAGCAGGTACGGGCTCTTTTCGTGGACAAGACGATTGGGACTGACGCTGTTTCCACCATTGGAATACATATTGCTCCTCCTTCCCGGAATTCGGTCCGGCGCAGCCACATCTTCTGTAAGTGATTATCGACCTTCTGTCTGAATATGCCGGGGTTGACGATAATCGTATGCGGATATCGGTTTGAGTCAGCGGTACAGGGGGTTCCGTGGTGAAGGCAATGAAAACATGCGTTCCGATGCTCCCGGCGCTGTTGCACCCTCTTCCGCCTCCGGCGACATTTCCCGGGTCAAGGGAAATGCATGAGAAAAACTGCCGTAACACAGAACCTGTTACCGACCACGCGGTGAGGTTCAAGCAGTGAACCCGCACCCTCAGTTTCCGGAATTAACTCTTCAGCAACGCTCGCGCGAGGACACTGCCACAGAGGAGGGGGGAGCATGTAACGGGGGATTATACGAAAACACGATCAATACAGAAAGAAAGCCGGAGGGCAGCCCCGCCCCATGAGGAAATCCGGTATATTAACTGGTTCGAAAAATGCATTCTTCAGAGATTGAATGCGCTTTCTTGTTGTTCACGGGATGAAAACGCACAACCACGTGCATACCGGTTTGAGCAGTGGGAAGCATTCCGGCGCTCGACATTCACCATACAATACACACAGCTTTTATTATATATAAGTATATTAACCGATACCGTTCTCAAATGAAAGAAAAAATGTGGGTATCGGGTTGAGTCAGAAAACAGGTCCAAATCGTGACGAGCGCAGCCAAAACCCCCTTCCTTTACCCCATTCGTACCAAATCGGTACGTATGGGGGCCCCGGGGCCTTACGGCCACCTTCCCCCTGGCAGGGGGCAGGAAAAACACCACTCATGCACGTGAGTCTTGCTTGTGCTCCTTCGGTTCGTTGCTAACTCAACCCGATACCCGTAAAAAAATGGCATTTCGCGGAGTTGTGCGGGTAAACGAGTGATAAAAGGAAGGAGTCGGGAGTAGGGACCCGGCCGCCCATGCCGGAGCATACGGTCAGGGCGGGCGAGGCATGCCTCGCCCCTACAGTTTTTGCCCTTGGCACCTCTGTACCTTTGCCCCGTTCAACCTTCACTTTGCCCGTTCACCCTCATATACCCACAGAAGACCGCGAAGAACCAAAAAACCGTTTCACTCCGGAATGAACGCCGACAAAAACAATACAGCCCGGCGGGGCTTATAAAGCACCACCGGGCTGTTCAAGCAACCGGACGCTCGCGAAACTTATCATTCGGAGCGGAGTGTCTCCAGTATGCGCTCCAGGTCTTCGGGAGAGTAGTACTCAATCTCCACCTTTCCCCTCCCCTCATCGCCGCGAATTTTTACCACCGTTCCAAGACTCCGCTGCAAGTCCTCCCGAATGCGTTCAAGGAAAATGGAGGGCGGCGCCTTCCGCGGCGTTTCCCTGCCAGCTTTTTCCAGTTCACCGCGCACCAGTTCTTCGGCTTTACGGGCGGAAAGACCATCAGTGGCAATTTTTCGCGCCAGGCGGTACTGAACAGCAGGATCCTGAACGGGTACGAGCGCCCGGGCGCTTCCGGGCGCAAGCGTCCCCTCGCTGATCATATCCTGGACATGGCCGTTCAGATTCAGGAGACGGATTGTATTGGCGACCGTACTGCGGTTTTTGCCGACAATTCTTGAAAGCTCTTCCTGAGTGACACCCATGCGTTCCATTATTTCGCGATAAGCGCGAGCTTCTTCGATGGCGTTCAGGTCTTCCCGCTGAATGTTTTCGATAAGCGAGAGAACGAGCACCTTTTCCTCGGATTCCACCTCCATCACAATAACTTCAATAGACTCGAGTCCCAGTTCCCGCGCGGCCCGGAAACGGCGTTCACCCGCGATGAGCTCAAAGAAATCCCCCTTGCGGCGGACTATAGGCGGCTCCAGGATTCCGTTTTCAGCTATGGAACGTTTGAGATCCTCCATCCCTTCCTCGGTAAACCGCTCCCGGGGCTGACGGCTGTTGGGGATGATGTCGTTGAGGGGGACCATGACGATGCGCCGTGTATTTGCCCGGTTTTCATCCTCCGGCATCGACTCGCCGGCAGGCCGAAAGAGGGCGTCCAATCCCTTTCCAAGCGCCTTCCTATGCATGGTTGTCCACCTCTTTCGCCAGTTGTATGTAGGCGTTGGCCCCAGAAGAAAGAATGTCATAGAGGATTATGGGCTTTCCGAAGGAGGGAGCTTCTCCGAGTTTGACGTTCCGTGTTATGACCGACTGATACACCTTGTCATCAAAATAGGAACGCACTTCCTCGGCCACCTGGTTGGAAAGATTGAGGCGACCGTCGTACATGGTGAGGAGAATTCCCTCGATGGTCAACGCCGGATTGAGATTCTTTTGGACCAGCCGGATGGAATTGAGGAGTTGGCCGACCCCCTCCAGGGCATAATACTCGCATTGAATGGGGATCAGTACTGATTTCGCCGCGGTCATGGCGTTGATGGTCAAAATGCCCAGCGATGGAGGACAGTCAATAAAAATGTAATCGTATTCATCGTCAATGGACTCAAGTGCGGCCTGTAGCTTGCGTTCCCTGGCGATCATGCTGACCAGTTCGATCTGAGCCCCGGAAAGCCTGATATTGGCCGGGACGACCTGGAGAAAACTTATCTCCGTCTCGACAATCGCCTCCCGAATGGGAATTTTGTCGATGAGAACCTCATAAATGGTTTTTTCCTGCGATTCGGGGTCTATTCCCAGTCCCGAGGAGGCATTTCCCTGCGGGTCCATGTCAATGAGCAGCGTTTTCCGCTCAAGGGCGGCGAGGCTCGCCGACAAGTTGACTGCGGTTGTGGTCTTTCCCACCCCGCCCTTCTGATTCGTTACGGCAATTATTCGCGCCATGACACTCCGCCGATTACGCGTGAAAGCACATGTTTACAATCCGGAGCATAAATATAGACCGGCCCGGTCCGAAAATCAAGCCTCCTCCGTCTCCGCGGATTCCCTTGCCGGCGGTTCTCACGGGAGGCTTCAATCCGAAGTTATCCCGCCGGCTGATATCTCACCAAACCGGCCGCGGTTCCAATCCAGATTGAACGGGTAATGGGATCCGAGACCAGAGAGGTGACCGGCGCACCCGCGACCGCGCCGGGCAGGGACACCGGCACCCAGGACGCTCCATCAAACCAGGCGATGCCGAGGTCGGTTGCCACCCAGAGCACCCGATTGAAATCTTCCACAAAATCATTTACCACCGGAGAAGGTAGCCCATCCGCCGTACCGTACCGAAAACTTCCTTCGGGACGAAATTCCACCGCTCCGGCGAAAGTGCCGACCCACATCGAACCGAAACTGTCGGCGTATACGGTATACACCGCGGTACTGGGCAGCACGGTGGTGTATATCGTCCATCGCGCCCCGTCGAACACGTGCAGACCATTC
>JAWLHT010000042.1:0-22153 GCA_041690195.1 Candidatus Latescibacterota bacterium | reverse complement strand
CGCTCCGAGTTTCCCCGAGTAGTCCTCCAGAAGGGCAAGACTGAACCCGTCGATGCTCCGCAAGGGTGCGCGCAGATCATGGGACACCGAATAGCTGAAGGCCTCCAATTCCTTGTTGGAAGCGGCGAGCTGCGCGGTCTGACGGCGGAGGCGTTCGGCGTACTCTTTGATGCGGTTCTCCGCTTCTTTCCGCTCGGTAATGTCCTGCACTGTTCCAATTAGCCGTCTCGGCTGGCCGGACTCCGTAATCACCCTGCCCAGTGAAGCCAGCCATCGTATTTCGCCATCGGGTCTCAAAATGCGGAACTCGACCCGGTAATCCTCTCTCTCCAGTATTGCTTTCTCTACAGCCCTGACAATTTTATCCCGGTCTTCCGGGAGGACGTATTGACGCCAGTTTTCGCGGGTTTTCAGGTACTTCTCCCTGGGCAGGCCGAATATCTCCCGGAGATGGGGTGAATCCGTAACCTCCTGGGTATCCAGAATAACTTCCCACGGTGACAGCTTTCCGGCTTCCATGGCGAGCATCAGCCGCCGCTCACTGGTCCTCAACTCTTCTTCAGCCTGCTTCCGTTCAGTAATGTTTTCGATAATGGCGATCTCATAATCGGGTCGGCCCAGGGCGTCACGCATCAGCGAAAGCGTCAGGCGCGCCCAGATGTAATGACCCTGCTTGTGAATGAACCTCTTCTCAACCGTGTAGCTTTCCAGGTTTCCGGCAGCCATTTCCCGGAACGGAACAATATCCGCGTCCACATCTCCGGGATGCGTGATTTCCGGCCAGGGAGTACGCTGCAGTTCTTCGTGAGTGTACCCGAGCATTCGGCTGAGCGCATCATTCACTTCGATCCATCGTGCGTCGGAAAAGTTGACCTGGGCCATACCGATGGCCGATTGTTCGAATACTGCGCGGAATTTTGCCTCGCTTACGCGGATAGCCTGTTCGGCCTGCCGACGTTCGGTGATATCGGCGACAACCCCGATCACCCGGATCGGCCGTCCGGTATTGTCGTACTGGAATCGGCCGTTTGCCTCGATCCAATGGATGGAGTCGTCCGGCCAGACCACGCGGTTTTCATGCTGAAGTACTCCGCTTTTGATGCCCCGTTCGTACGCTTCCTGGATTTTGGGACGGTCCTCGGGGAGCACATGACGCATCGCGATTTCCAATCCCCATTCGGGCTGAGGCTCGGAGTAGCCCCAGATCTGGTCGTGACGGGTGGATCGTACGGCGGTGTCGTTCACCAGGTCAAGGTCCCATGTTCCCAAGTCGGCTGCCTCCACGGCGACCCGGAGGCGCTCTTCGCTTTCTCGCAGCGCCTCATCCGTCTGTTTGCGGTCAGTTATATCCCGGGTATAGCCGAACAGCCCGATGATTTCGCCTGATCCATCCCGCCGGGGAACGTATACGGCGGAAATCCAGTGTTCGTCGCCATCGAACCTGACCTTGAATTCATGCCGTTGCGCGTTACCGGTTTCCATGACATGCCGTTTGATGTCATCAATATGCGCCCCATCCTCCGTGATTTGGAGGTCATCGTCGGTTTGCCCGATGACCCGGTACCCGTCAAACCGGCTCTCCTTGTTGACGACCCATTCATACCGGAGCTCCCGGTCCTGGTAGAACATGGTATCGGGAGAGTTTTCCACAATGAGCCGCAACCGTTCCTCGCTCTCCCGAAGCTGCTGCCGGGCCGTGACCGTGTCGTGAATGTCTGTGGCGGTGCCGTACCACTTTACGATATCCCCCCGTTCATCGCGGACCGGTATTCCCCGGCTGAGATGCCAGCGGTATTCCCCGCTGGCAATTTGGACCCGGTGTTCGATCTGATATGTTTCACCCGTCACCAGAGCATGATGCCATGCGGCTACGGTTTGTTCGAGATCGTCGGGGTGCAACGCGGGTCCCCAGTCATACAGTTCTTCTTCGGTCGGGATGATACCCCGGTACGCCTTGTATCGTTCGTTGTAGTAGACCACACGGCCGTCCGGCCCTGCGGTCCAGACCAACTGGGGCATTGAATCAGCAAGCTGGCGGAATCGGGACTCACTCTCCCGGAGCGCGGTTTCAATCCGGGTCCGTTCTTCGATTTCCCGGGTGAGTTCCCGGGTGCGTTCGCTGACGAGTTCCTCAAGGTGCTCGCGATAATCCCGGAGTTCACGTTCCGTACGCTTCCAGACAGTGACATCTTCCTCAACCACAACGGCGCCGCTGATATCCCCCTGTGCCGAAAGGAGGGGGACTGTCGAGTTCAGGATGATTTTGCTTTCGCCGGAAAAGTCTTCGATTTGGATTTCCTCCCGGAGCACGGTTTCGCCGTTCCGGATGGCACGTGAGCCCGCCCATTCCTCTGTTGAGATCCTGTTGCCGTCCCCGGTACGCCAACCCTTGAATTCCCCGTATCCATCGGGCCCCACAAATCTCATACCGCGCCATATGTCTTCAGCCGAGGAATTGAAACGGATGATGTTCCCGTTCCGGTCAAGAATGATCACTCCGACCGGAAGGGTGTCAATCACCGCGCTGAGGAGTTGATGGCTGTGACGAATTTCCTCTTCGGCCAGCTTGCGTTCCGTGATATCCAACACTGCGCCAATCATGCGGAGCGGCTCACCGTTATCATCCCGTACAACTTCACCGATTGCCCTGACATAGCGTACCTCGCCGGTATTACGGCGGATAATGCGGTGTTCCAGGTCGTATGTCCGGCCGTGGCTGAGCGCGGCATCGAACGCGCTCCGAACCATCTCCAGGTCGTCCGGGTGTGATATACTCTCCAGTTCCGCCATGGACATGGGTTCGGCCGCAACGCCGTGAATACGACGCCATTCGCCGGATGGGGTGAATACATCCGTCAGGATGTCCCACTCCCAGCTCCCCAGGTGTGCAATCCGCGCTCCGGCGGCAAGCAGTTGTTCACTTTGCTCCAGCGCCGCCTGCGCACGTTCCCGTTCGCCGATCTCCCGATGGAGCATTTCGTCCGTTTTCTGCAGTTCACGGGTTCGGCGCCGGTCCCGGTCTTCCAGTTTATCGTTGACTTTTCGAAGCTCCTCTTCCGCCTGCTTTATCCCGGTGATATCGGCAGCGGCCCCCACCACACGGAACACCCTTCCGGATTCATCGCACAACGGGCGGCCGTAATCGCGAATCCACCGTATTGATCCTTCTTTTGTGAGAATCCGGTGTTCGGTGGCATCTTCCTTCCCGGAGCGAAGATTGTTCAGCCGTTTCTGGTTGATTTCCCTGTCCTCGGGGTAGACGAGCCGTGACCAGTCGCCCCATGCGTTTGCCTCTTCCGGGGTATATCCGGTTATCCGCTCAAAAGCGCCGCTGATCCATTCCAGCGTCAGCAAACCGTCTCTGTCAACGTTGAAGGAGTACGCGTAATCCGAAACCAGGTCGGAAATGATGCGATACCGTTCCTCACTCCGGCGCAATGCTTGCTCGGTCTCTTTCAGGTCGCTGACATCATGGGAGATGGCGAGTACATACTCCGGTTCCTTCCCCGATATCAGTTCCGGGACGACCCGGGCGTGGTATGTTCTTTTTCCTTGACTTCCGGTGTATGCGAACTCCAGCGTGGATTCTTTACCGGTTTGAAAAACTTCCCGTATACTACTTTCCCATTGACGGATCCGGTCTTCCGGGAAGGATAGCTCGGAGAAGGTATGCCCGATTGCCTTTTCATTGGAGATGCCGGTGACCTGCTGAAACGCGGAATTGGCATACCGGATACGAAAATCCCGGTCATACCGGACGATCACATCCGGGGAGTTTTCCAGGAGAGTGCGGCTTTCCTGTTCCCGTAACCGCAATTGCTCCTCGGCGCGTTTACTCCCCGTGATATCTTCGGCGATGATTCCGACCCCGCGTTTGCCGCCGGGGAGGGCAAGGGGGAAATAGGATGCGCTCCACGTCACAACTTCCCCGGGACGACCGGGAAATATTCCGCTGATCTCGAAGTTGAGGACCGGTTCGCCGGTTTCGAGCACCCTGCGGATATACGGCTCTGCCTTTGGCGCAAATTCAGGAATCGCCTCCCAGATGGTTTTATCGAGTAATTCCTCGCGGGGTCGGCCGAAATACCGCGCCGTTGTTTCGTTCAATCGGATATACCGGAGTTCGTCATCAATGATCGCCATGCGTACCGGCGAATCGGAAAAGAACGCTTCCAGCCGTTCTTCCGATTCACGAAATGCCTGTTCCGTCTCATGGAGGCGAGTTATGTCATTGCCAATGGAGACTATTTCAGCCAGATTCCCTTCATCATCGAATACCGCCCGGTTGGTCCACGAAATAAATATGCGTTCGCCGATCTTCTTCCTGTTTTCGATCTCCGTGTAACGGAATTCTTCCCGGCTTTTTGCCAGCCCGTCAGCCAATCTCTCTGAATCGGTTCCGGAGGTCTCACCTGCGAGGAGACGTCCGATTCCGGCTTCCCGAGCCTCATCCGGGGTATAGCCGAAAAGATCGGAAATATACCGGTTCATGTATACGATGATGCCGTCCGGCTTCCACCGAATAATGGCGCTGTGGGCGTTTTCGACCGTGTCCTGGTACATCCGCTCGGAACGGGCGATGCTTTCCCGTGTGCGCTGTAGTTCTGCACATACCTGGTCGAGCGCCTCGTTCCGCAGTTCCAGTTCCGCGCGGTCAACACGGAGCGTGTGGATGAGGTCACGGATTTCCTCTGTGGTCATCCGCTCCAGATTGGGCATATCCACAGTCACCGCAGCCTCTGCCCGGTCCCTGAGATCGGGCGGAATATCGATGACACACGAATCGCTGTTCACTCTGTGCTCCTTCCACACTCTTCAGGAAATCAGACGCCAAGAGTGATATGACTTCTCCGAATCATCCCGGAGAGGATGAATCAGTAGTGGAAGATGTGTGCACAATAAGTATATACAAATAATATACGAACATGCTGCGAATCGGAAAGGCTTTTGTGAAACGGATGTTCCGGTATATGGAATGCGCACGGGTGTGGGGAACACAATGCGGATATCGGGATGGCCGACGGTGTAGTCCGTGTGCTCAGTTTCAGGTTGTGCCGTCACCAGGGCGGTCATTGTGGATATAATGTCAGTACAACGAAGTATGCCGCATTCACATGAGGCGGGGACCCGTCTCTATAAGAACAGGGCTGGTTTGCAAGAAGGGGGCCAGGGGACATTGTCGTAAACATAAGGGAAAAACGTTGGTACGCATGAATACCAAAAGAGAAACAGTGGAGGTGTTGGCCGGTAACTCACCCCCTCTTACTCACCCCTCTCCCCGGGAGAGGGGAACGAGGGGGTTAGTTATATTTACCAGCCCGCACTGCAAGACACCCGTTCATTATAAATCGCTTATGTTTACGACAATAGGCCAAGGGTTGAGTTACCGGCCAACAACTCTGGGGAGACTGCGGCTTGCGGTCTAGCAGTCAACACCGGCGGTTCGGAGAGCCCGCGCTGCGTTTTCATAGAAGACATCCGCAGCGTAGTGTTCCAGGCGGAGTGCGGAGAGCAGAGCGCGGTAGTCGGAGAGGACATCATGGATATTTGCGGCGGTCACATCGCTTCCGAAGAGGACTTTCCGCCAGGCGGGCGTTCCGTCCGGTGACTTGTAGAAGGTGTTCTCGGTCCACCACAGGAGTTCGCCGAGGAAATCCGGCTTCTTGTATTTGAGTGTGGAGCCGGAGAGATCGAAGAAAAGGTTGGGGTTCCAGCGGCAGCACATGGCGGCCTCATCGTACCAGGGGTTGCCGAGGTGCGCGCCCCAGATGGTAAGCTGCGGATATTCCCGGGCGATGGTGTCGAGATACACCGGACGCATGAGGTTGTTGTCAACCCGGCAGAGCATGTCAGCGGAACGGGCTACTATTCCCAAATGGAAGCATACCGGCATTTGCAGTTCCGCTGCCCGTTCATAGTAGGGATAATATTGCGGGTCGTGGTACGTAGCCGGCGGCAGAATGAACTTGAGCCCCCGGAAACCCTGGTCATGGAAACGGTCCACCAGTCCGGGATCTACTTTGTCCCAGAGGTTGATTCCGGCAAACCCGACCACCAGGTCCGGACGGCGGTTCATGACGGTGTGGATCATGGTATTCCGTGATCGTTGCGATCCGGGATACTCAAGCCCCATGAAGCAGATACGGGAGATATCGAGGGACTCGCAGACCTGCTCATACTCGGGGAAGGCGGATTCATCCGGAAAAAGATGACTGTGCGCGTCAATGACAGGCATGGTAATCGCTCCGTGCGGGGGAAGGAAAATGTAAGAGTTTACGCAAAGATACAGGGACAAGCGAAAGGACAATGCATCACGCCATCCGGTATGTCATGGTGAACCGTCGGAAAGAGCCGGAATGCCGGGCATGGAATGGCAGGAGTCACTGCCCAGGGGTTTTCCTCCGAACCTTCAGCCGGCCGCTTTTTCGAAGTTCAGCGCGGCGTTTTCGGATGCGGTCCGTATCGATCGGCAGATCGCCGTATTCATGCACTGTCCGGTACATGGCCACTGCGTTTTCAACCGGCACGAGATCATGTACCTCGCTGGACGATCCGATCAGGATGCCACCGTCGGGACCGATTCGTTCAATGAGTTCCAGTGTCTCATCCTCCACGTCCTCCGGAGAGCCGTAGGGGAGTGTCACCGCGCAGCAGACATTACCGAAAAGCAGGGTGTCGGGGTACTCCCGGTGAATCTCGAAAATGTCGTTGCAGCCGTTCCGCTCGATCGGATTGAGACCATCCGCTTTGAATTCGCGGAGAATGAGCGGCAGGATTTCGCCATACCGCCCGTCGGTATGGAAAAGGAATTTCATGCCGTGTTTCCGGACAGGTTCGGCGATACGGTTCCAGCGGGGAATGCCGTGTTCACGGATAAATTTCGGGCTGAAAATCGGTCCGGTCTTGCCTGCGATATCCTCACCCATAAAAAGGAGCGGCGTTGTAGTATTTTCCGCGAAAACGCGGGCGACCGCGGCGGAAAAGCCGCCGGTGCAGTCCATGATGTGGGCGATCAGTTCCGGGGCGTCGTAGATGGCGGTGCAGAAAAGTTCTGTGTCCGTATAGGTGTAGGCGTCGCAGATCGGTCCCTCCAGCCCGCCGATGAACACGATGCCGTGGTGTTCGTAAACGTCCTGGATGTACCGCAGGGTGGGACGATACCAGTCCTCGACTTCTTCAAAAACGGGCGCCTGGGGAAGGTTCCGCTCCAGTCCGGAGAGATCGTGAAACGGGCGGCGGGAAATCCATGCCGTTTCTCCCGCTTCGGTCACCTCCCAGTCGGCGGGGTCTACGCCGAGGAAGCGGATCCAGTTCCGGATTTTGGCTCCCATCCAGTGACGGAACGGGTCGTAGACATTCCGGGTGATGTCGAGGCCGACCGCCTTGAGCGCCCGGGCGTTCACCACCACCAGTTCCTCGAATGAATATTCCCGGGAGAGGTCCAGTCCTCCGTAGCGGACGAGGATTTCCCGGTTATCCATAACATCGTAGGTCAGGATACGATCGACCGGGGCGCGGTCGAGGGTGCGGGTGAATCGTTCGAGTGTGGTCATGGCATGTTCCTCACCGGGTGAGCGCGGCCGCCTCGTCTTCCCCGAGGAGGTCTTGTTCCCGCATGACCTGGAGATAGTTGCTCCGGTCAATCATAATGCCTATGGTCCTGGTGTCCATCGGCGGTTCTATCCCGTCACTGATCCATTTGAAGAGCAATTCGGTGGTCTCGAAACCGTGACGGTAGGGACTGATCAGACAGGTGGAGTAGAATCCGGTGGGCTGTTCTTTCTCGAACTCGGTAATGGCGCTGGGGCCTCCGATCCCGATCCCGATCACCGTATCGGCGTTGAATCCGTGATTCTCCATGGCCCGCACCGCACCGAGCACGCCTTCGTCGTTCACCGAAAAGACGAGCCAGCGCTTCACCTCGGGATGCTGAGTCAGGAGGGTGTTTGTTGCATCGAATGCGCTTGGGGTGTCCGTGGTCTTTTCCGGGGAACGAAAGATTTTCTCTGCGGGGAATCCGGCCGCCACGAGCGCTGAAGCCGCCCCGTCGGTGCGTTCCTTGACGGTATTCAGTTCATCGAAGGTGATGGCGGCCGCGGCGGTATCCTCTATCTTCCAGCCGCGGCGCACAAATTCCTCATAAAGCGCTTTCCCCACGGTCTCACCAATAGCCCGGGCGGATATTCCCATGTACGGGACATTCATGAAGTTACCGTCGGCGCCCACGAACTGGTCGTCAACGGCGAATACCTTCATGCGGTGGGATTTCGCACGAGCCATGATAGCCGGTCCGAGTCGTACATCCGGAGTGCAGATCACAAAACCCTGTGCACCCTGTGCGGCGAGATTGTCGATGGCGGCAAGCACCTTCTCGCCGTCTGTTGCGCCGATGGTGACAACCTCGAACCCGTACTGCTCCGCGCATTTTCGGGCGAAACGCCACTCGTCCTGGAACCAGCGTTCCTCAGGATTTTTGACCATGAAACCGAGGCGGATCTTCTTTTCGCCTCCTCCTCCGCATCCCGGCCCGGCCATGACGGCAGATATGGCGATGGCGAGAGCGGCAATGACAGCCGGAATGTTTCCGGGTGAGCGCATGAGAATCCTCCGGGAATAGGAAAAGGTGAGCCACCGCCGAGAGGGGCGGCTGGACCGCATGGAATTCTGAGTCTGAGCATCTTTGGAAAGATATATGCCGTGGGGGGGAGATGCAAAACCATTTTCCCGGCCTCCCGAAAGTGTATCGGTCATCCCTGCATGCATGAAATAACACAAAATGCTTCATCATCAGATCGATGTAACCATTACAATTCTGGCGCCTGGATCGATTTTCCATATGAATCAGCTTGGAATACGCATCGAAAGCGGCAATAATGCATTCTACGGTGCGTGGCGGCCCCACCGTCACGGCTTCGATTCGGCGAACGAGACGATCAAAACGACGCGGGAGGAGCAATGTCATCCGAAATACGGTTGCGGGTTCTGGATGCGGAGAATCTGGCGCGACTGGACGAAGCGGCCCGTTCCATTCTTGAGCGTACCGGAATAGAGCTTCCGCACGAAGAGGCTCTGCGCTTGTTTGCGGATGCCGGGGCTGTCGTGGACCATCCCGCACGCCGGGTTCGTATCCCGGCGAAGATGGTGGACGATAGTCTCCGAGTGGCGGGGAAGCGGTTCACCGTCTACGGACGTGACCGGTCACGGCGGGCGGAATTCGGCGTGGGGAAACGTAATTACAATTCCATTGCAGGTGAAGCGCACTGGCTGGAGCCATCCGGGCGGCGCAGATTCGCCACGGCGGAAGACGTGCGGACCGCTGCCACTCTATCGGATGCACTGCCCGGGATTACGATTGCCGGTGCCATGGCGGACCCCCACGATATTCCCGCGGCCAGCCGCTGTGTGGAAGTTGCCGCGCTTCTGCTGGAATCCACCACTAAACCGGTGACATTCTGGTTTCATGACCGGAAAAGCGCGGCACTGGTGATGGAATTGTTCGCGGCGGTATGCGGATCGCCCGAGGATTTGCGGGACTATCCGCCGTCTTACGCTTTTCTGGAGCCGATCAGCCCGCTCCGTTTTCCGCGGGACGGCGTGGATCTTCTTTTTGAGACGGCGAAAGCGCCGCTGCCGGTTTCAATCGGGCCCATGGCACAATCGGGACTGAGCGCCCCGGTCACTCTGGCGGGGACCCTGGCACAGGAAACCGCGGAGATACTGGCGGGTATCTGTCTGGTACAGCTCATCCGTCCCGGTACGCCGGTGTGTTTCGGAGGAATTCCCCATGCATTCGATATGCGGACCACCCAGATGATATTCGCCGGGCCGGAACAGGCAATCATGGCGGTTGCCATGACCGAGATGGGGAAACATTACGGTCTTCCCGTGTATATCAATGTCGGTCTAACCGACAGCAAACGCGTGGATGCCCAGGCCGGGTTGGAGATCGGGGCTACCCTGCTCATGGGAGCGCTCGCCGGAGCAGATATTTTCGGCCATCTCGGCATTGCCGGTGTGGATCAGGCGGCCAGTCCGGAGATGCTGATTTTTCAACATGAGGTGATCGGATACGTGGAGCGGGTCTGCCGCTCCTTTCAGGTGGACGGGGAGACGCTTGCTCTTGATGAGATCAATGCCGCCGGACCCGGAGGCATGTTCATCGCCGGGGAACATACCCTGCGTCATTTCAGGACGGAGACCTGGTATCCCGAAATTCTCGACCGCTCCTACTGGGACCAATGGGAGCGGGGAGGACGACTCGACACGGAAACACGGGTCCGGGATCGGTTGAACACGCTTCTCCGTGAGAGGGATATACACCCTCTGCCCGGGGAAACGGCTCGGGAGTTCGGGAGGATTCTCGCCGCGGCGCGGAAGCAAGTGGAATGAAAGTCGGGAAATGAACACGGGAGGCGAGCGGGCATCCATAGATGCCGTCCGGAGTGACGACTCCTGCAGCGGATATCGCCCGGTGAGCGGCCGATTGTAGCCCGGATTTCGGGAAGCAGAAATGTTTGCCGGGAACGCATTTTTCCCTTTCGGTTTCTCCGGACCGAATGTATATTCCCTGCAAGTGATTTCGTTATTCTGTTCGTAAGGGATTCTGTCTTGGGGAGGCTAATATGCTTAAGCGGTCCATTGCGCTGCTCATCGCGTTTGTACTCATTGTCGCGGTTGGGTGCTCCAGTGGTGGGACACGGCCGGGAACCGGCGGGACCTCCAGCGCAAAAAAAATAGAAAAGAGCGAGCATCCCCCCATCCCCGATGGGGTGAAGTGTTATGTCTGTCACAAGAGTGATGTGCCGGACCATGCATTCCACGCGAAGTATGGCAACAACTGTGAGGAATGCCACCTCAAGTCGACCTGGATGGCGGCGAAGTATCCCCATCCGGAGTGGCTCCTGACCGGAGCGCATCAGGCCCGCTGCACCCGGTGCCATACTCAAATGGCGGAGTTCAATTTCGAGTATCAGTGCTGGGGCTGTCATCATGTCAAGGAGACTGAAGAGAAATTTCATGCCGATAAAGGCATGAAGGATATTGAAAACTGCGTTGAGTGTCACAGAGATGTCAAAATCTGAACCAGCGCTGGTGTACTCCGTTTAGATGACCCCATACAGAAAGACGGCCCTCCCGAAAGGCCGTCTTTCTGTATGGACAGGAAAAATGATACGGTTCGCTCGCGGAACGGTGGTTTTGGTGCTGTTGTTGGGGCTACGCCATCACCCCGGAAGACTCGTTTGGCGGATGGCGCCTGATAATGGATGACGATTCGTTATGATTTTCGGTCTGGTTCGCTTATTACCGCTACATCAACGGGAGGAGTCATGGAAACAACGATATTGGGGCTGCCTTTCCTGACCGTGGCCATTGTCACCGGGGTGCCGCTCTTTATTGTCGCGCTCCTGGTATGGTGGGGTATCAGCTATCGTAACCCCGAGGAAAGAGAAATCGCCGGAGGGGAGGGGAGAGAGTCATGAGCGGCAGCATGATCGGTTCCTGGGTACTCGCGTTGGGGTATTTCGTCGTGGTGCTCTTTGTCGGGTTCTGGGCCTCCAAGAAAATCAAAAGTTTCGAAAGCTACATCGTTGCCGGGCGTGACCTTGGATTCTGGGCGTTCACCATTCTGGTCATAACTTCGTGCATGAGCGGCATGACCCTCCTGGGTTCTTCCGGGCTTGGATTCATCGGCGGATGGCCCACCATATGGGAACAGATGTTCGTTCCCCTGAGCTGTGCGGTAACCGTTTTCCTTTTCGGCACCAAGCTGCATCGGGTCGCCGGGAAAATGCGGTATTTCACCCTTCAGGATTACCTGGCGCACCGCTTCGAGAGCCCCCGTCTTCTCCGCGGAATCACCGGCCTGGCGGTTTTCGTTACTTCACTAATCTATCTGGTAGGCCAGTATACGGCGGTTGGAATTACCCTGGAGCGGGTTCTCGGGCTTTCCTACCCGACCGCGGTCATGCTTGGCGCGCTGGTCGTGACGATTTACGTTTTCGCCGGCGGAATGTATGCGGTCGGCTGGACAAACCTCGTGCAGGGCGGCATCATTATCCTCGGAGTTCTCTTTGTCGCCCCGTTCATCATCATGAAAGCCGGCGGACTCACCCATGTGAATGAAACGCTGGCCTCCATCGATCCCAACTACATCAAGGCCGCTTTCCCGCAGGTTAATCCGCCGTATAAGCCGTATGCGTTCATGACACCGGTGTATATCGTATCATTTTTCTTTCTCCTCACCTTCGGGCTTGCCGCTGCCCCGCACAATATCAACAATGTGCTGGCCGCACGGAAAAACTCCTATTTCAAATGGGCGCCGCTCGCCGCATTCGGCATTTATCTCTGCGTGTTCTATCTGATAAAAGTAGTCGGCTTTACCGCCCGCGCCATGGCGGTTGACGGGACGCTTACCCTGCCGCAGGGGGTTGCCAATCCTCAGGACTTCTCGTTCATTCTTGCGGTCCAGAGCTCATTCAGCCCGCTGGTGTGGACACTTTTCGGTGTGATTGTTCTCGCGGCGGTAATGTCCACGACCGACCGGCTTCTGCTGACCATTGGGACATCTTTCTCCTGGGATGTTTACCGAAACATCATCAACCCGAAGGCATCGGACAAGGCGGTCACATACCTGAGCAAGGCGGTTGTGTTTATCGTGGCGATCATTTCCATCGTGCTGGCACTGAATCCGCCCAAGCTGCTCGCCTTCCTTATATGGATGGGGATCGGGGTAATGCTCTCGGTATTCGTAACCCCGATTCTGGCGGGACTCTACTGGAAACGCGCCACCCGCGCCGGTGTTGTGGCGGCGACTCTCACCGGTTTCTTCTCCGCCATCTCTCTCGCCTGCATTGACCGGTTCGTGATGAAGATGCCGTTCCATTTCAGCTTCCTTTCGTTCTTCCTGTCCATCGTGACGGTGATCGTGGTGAGCCTGTTGACCGCCCGGACCAGCGAAAAGGTGCTTCGCGAAACCGAAACCGGCTTGTGGTTCTGATCCCTCCCGAACAGTTCAAAAACAAAGCCTCCGGCGAGTTTCCGGAGGCTTTGTTTTTTCCGGTTATCGGGTTGAGTCAGCAACGAGCCGAAGCAGCACAAGCAGGATTTACGCGCATGAGTGGTGTTTTTCCTGCCCCCTGCAAGGGGGAAGGTGGCCGTAAGGCCGGAAGGGGGTCTTGGCTACGCCTCGCCACGATTTGGCCCTTTTTCTGACCAAACCAGATAACCGTTTTGTTTTTTGGTGTCGAACATGAGTGTAAGCTTGGGGGTGGAAGTCCCAAGCATAGCAGGATGGAGGCGAAGTGGTATACGAAAATGCTCCCGATGAAAAATGAATCTCGCAAAATGATAGCGTCGAGGACGATTCTTTCGTTCTCTCTGGAAAGCTTGTCATACTCAGGTTTTGGGGGGAAGGGAGGTTGGAATTTACGGACAGCCGGGAAAACCGTCGAAATCAGCACGGAAATGGGACAATTTTGTATATTTCAGGTTCTCCACTCAAGAGAGATAGTGATGCATCAACGATGATAGTTTGTGAGAAATCTGCCATTCCTCCTCCTTTCTATTTGATGAGTGAGATTTTCCGGGTGGCGATGCGGTCGCCACATTTCAAAACGAGCAAGTAAACTCCACTGGCCAGGTTCTCTGCATTCCAAACCTGAGTATGATTCCCCGCCATCTGCCAACCCGAGAAAAGCGTCGCCACCTTCTGCCCGGTCAGGGAATAGACTGTCAGTTCCACCCGTGACCCTGTGGGTATTGCATAGGAAATCACCGTCGAGGGATTGAACGGGTTGGGATAGGGGTGTTTCAGACTAATTGGAGAAGGATGGGCAGCATCTTCGATACCTGTAACGGTGCTGACCAGGAATTGCAAACAAAAGAGAGCGCCAATTCTGCTGTCATAATGAATATATTGGCCCGTGTCGAAAATTCCCCCGTAATAAGGGAACGGGATTTCCGTTGGACGTGGATAAGTCTGACCGGAAACGTAAAATCCTCCGTTTCGGCCGAAACTGGCGCAGCAAACCCCATCACTTCTACTGCCGCCAAAAAGGGTGGAAAGGAGAATGCGGCTATCCTTCAGGTTGAACTGCATGATGAATACATCTGAACTGAGACCGTGCAGGTGTTCCGACACTCCTTCCGGTATCACCGGAAACGTCGGCAAATTGGTTGAGCCGATAATCCAGAGTTGCCCTGTCGTATCAAGGAAGATATCGGTCGGTGCTGCGTTCTCAGCAGGGATGTCCGACAAGACGTGGGAATAGGAAATGGTGTCCGTTCCCGGACCGACCTGGGCGATATATATCCCGGGTCCAGTGGTCCCGGTTGTGGTGGGGAAATCCGTGGCATAGGTCTTGCCGACAATGGTTGCGGTCCCGTCCGGGCTGACCTCTATATCGGACAAATCGTCCGTACCGGTACCGCCGAAGAAGGCAACTGACTTCAAATCACTACCATCACGGTCAAACTGGATCACAAATAGGTCCTGCTCGCCCCATGGATACTCGCCGGGTGGGTTGTGAAGGGGAAAAAGCTCCTTTACTCCATATCCAGCCACATAGACTTCACCGTTTGCGTTCACCGCGAGATGCTTTGTTGATCCAGAACCTTTAAGAAAAGTAGAATAGCCCAGGCTTGTTCCATCAGCAGTCACTTTGGATACAAAATTCGTCCAGGTGTTCGTCTGATAGGTTTTATCGTATGCCACTGGTGTGATTATGAAGTCCGGAGAATTGGTATATCCGGTAAGATAGGAATTTCCTTGTGCATCGATGGCGAATGCCTCCACGGTTTCAGTCGTGCTTCCCCCGAAAATGGTACAATACTCGATTTTCCCGGCCGGATTGATTCGCATTACATAGCAAGCATTCTGCCAGCCAGAAGATTGCATCAGATTGTTGGTTATCGGAAAACTTTCTGAAAAAATGGTTCCGGCAAAGAATACATTCCCTGATGCATCAGATTCAATGCCTCCCGCGCGGTAAGCGCCTTTTACGTAACTCACATAATTCAATTCACTCCCATTTGGTTTGAGGCTCAGGGCGTAGAGCCCGTCGGCTATTCCCCCGTTCACAACGACACCACTTCCGCCCACATAGACATTTCCCGCGTCATCGGCGCCGATGCCTGCGATATCGATTTTGATCAAGCGTTGAACGTAGGAGGGGAGGGCGTATTTCAGGGAGAGGATCAGGTCGTGATTCGGGTCGTACTCCCCGAATTCCAGCCGGATGACTCCCGTATTGAAGAGGTCGGCATACCGGACCGTCACCGGAACCGTTCTCCCCTCGATCACCTGCACGCATTTGGGGGGATTATACCACGAACTCACCCCCTGACTTCTGATCGACAGTGTCCCATCTGGCAGGACAGAGATGGGTCTGTACTGGTAATTCGGAACCTCGAACTCAATTTTGTAGGTGCGCGCTCCCGGATTGACCACCAGGGAAGGGGTGAACTTCCGGCCCTCGGCGGTGTAAACGAGGTCGATGTTTGGCCAGAGGTCCACATGCCGGATGACGGAATAGCTGGGGAGGTCGGTGTGCCATTGGGAGGAATCCCGCCCGATGAAGTAGTTGGCGTTCCAGGGGAGCCGCCCCTCGGCCACGATGCGGGCCTGGGGGTTGATATTGCGGAATACACCGAACCGATAGTCAATGACCGTGCTGTCCGGGAGAGCGTAGCGGAGGGTATCGGAGGTGGCGGATGGGGCGGGAATGGCCGGAATGAACGTACTGCTGTCCGCCAAAGCCTCATCCGGCGACCGGTCCAGTTCCCCGGTTCCCTCCATGGCGAACACGATCCCGGAATCGAACTGCCCCGCGTTGGGGGTAAAGAAGAGGGGAACCCGCCCGAAATCCGGGTCCAGCCGGACCGTTTGGGCCGCGGAAACGGAATGGGGCGACAATGACGCGCAGAGGGCGATCCAGACGAGCAGCATGGGGCGAAGCATGATTCCACCTCCGGTGAAGCGGTGATACCTGGTGCGGCGGCGCTATGAAGCTGTTGGTATGGACACGTGATGAAAAAAGGAGCATTCGTGTAAAGGAATAAAGTATCCCCCCGCGTCATTGTCAAGAGAAATAAGGGTGAGAATGGCGGCTGTTCAGAAAAGTCACGCGAATTGTTATGAAATAGACGGGAATGTCTTTCAGCTTGGGGGTTTTCGTAGTAGCCGTGATATGGGACAATTCGGGTTCAATGTACTTTTTCTCCCGAGAAGCAGGGCCAATACAATCAAAGCAAAAAGACCATTACATAAGAACACTTGTAGCTGTTTTGCCAGAGGTTTGGTCAATATGTTTTGGTTTCGGAATCTGTCATCCATGTCAAGTGATTGGTTGTATTGATCCAGTCGGGCGGAGTAATGTGCATAAAAATCATTAAAAACTGTACCATGCATACGGCAGCAAAGTGTTCCTGTGCTACTCAGGATGTGTAAAATATTACAACAAAAACGGGAACCAATGAAAGGAGAAACGAGTCTTTCAAAGAGCAGACCGGAGCGCTTTCCGTATCCGGTTGTTCGGGACTAAATGTGGAAATGTGTCAATCAGTAAGGGAAGTGCCATGGCAACGTCTGAAGTGATGAAGAAAGTCGATCAGATGAATGTGATCCAGTATGACGATAAAATATTCTACGTGGATTCCGCTGACGGGAGAATCCTTTACAAGGTCCTCGTGATGGATGATGAGCGGAATACGCTCTACTGTACTTGTCCGGATTTTACGAAGAATATTAAAACCAATCCTGAGTTCCAATGCGATCATATTGCTGCTGTCCGCAGCGGCGTCAACCGAACGGAACTGGCCGGAGGAAGAAAACGTCCCCGTTTGGCCGAGGATTTCATCAAGCGCATCGATGGAAAAGACTTTGTACTTTATTCCGGGCTCCTCGATCTCGCGCACCAGGGTGGTCTGATGCGGTTGGAGGTGGAATTGGTGCAGTTTCCTTCCAAGGAAAACGACAATACGGCCATCTGCCGGGCCACGGCGGTATCACGAACCGGTGAGGTATTCGTGGATTACGGAGATGCCAACAGTACAAACTGCAATCCGAAAGTCGCCAAACACCTCATTCGCATGGCGAGCACCAGAGCCAAAGGAAGAGCGCTTCGTGACTATACCAATATCGGTATTACCTGCCTGGAAGAACTGGGCGATGTTAACGAAGTGATCGAAGACCATCACACTGCCGTACGGAAGACCGTGTACGAGCGTCCGAAGTCGGAAGCGGTATTCGCGCATGAGCCCGAAGCCGAACATCGGCAGCCGCGTCCGGAGACAAACGGTTCTCTGCCTTCCATGAGTGATGCTCAGCGCAGAGCGATCCTGAACCTGAGCAAGCGTCGTGGAATCGATGATGGCAAAGTTCACCAAATGGCTCAGGAACACTTTGGGGCCGGTTTCGATGATCTGTCCATACGTGATGCGTCGGCGTTCATTCGTCTTCTCCAGCAGACTTCATAAAAGCGGAGCATCCGTTTCAAGTGAATCAGGGGAGGGAGTTCGCTTCTCTCTCCCCCACGGAGGAGCCGAAGCATGGATTTGAACGCATGGCTTGAAAAGCCGCATTTATCCGCAACCGCGGTGAACGATTATCAGGAATGTGGACTCCGCTATCGTCTTGGGCGGATCGACCGGAAAACTCCGGAGTGCATTAACGATTCCAGGATTTTCGGGAGCGCTATCCATCGCGCGCTCAAGGTGTTTCACCGGGAGCGCATGTATGGAAATTTCCTGGACGTGGAGGAACTGGTCCGGGGGTTTGCGCAATCCTGGAGGGAGGAAGCGGAGGACCGAATCAGCATCCGCTGGTCGCCGCAGGCAGATTTTGAAACCCTCCTCGTTTATGGGGGACTGCTTCTCGAGGCGTATCATGCCGCCCACCCAAGGGATGGATATCGTGTCATTGCGGTCGAGGAGCCCTTCCATCTTTCCGTTGAGGGGATTCCGGTTCCCATAGTGGGCGTTATCGATCTGGTAGAGGAAGATTCTTCCGGAACCGTGGTCGTCGTCGATTTCAAAACCACCGGGCGTTCTTATTCATCGGAAGAGGTGAACCGAAGCCTCCAATTGACCCTGTACAGCATGGCTGTTCGGGGCGGTGGCTTTTCCGATCGAGAAATTCTCGTTCGGTACGACTGTCTGATCAAAACCCGGAAACCCGGATTTCAACAGTACTATTCGATTCGGACAGCGGAGGACGAAGCTCGTGCGGTACGGAAAATCCGCCAGGTCTGGGACGGTGTTGTGAAGGGGGTGTTCATACCCAATGACCAGTCATGGAAATGTCAGCGCTGCGAGTACCGGGGCCATTGCGATGCATGGTTCGCCGAACGCGAATCGGAAGCTGTCAGGGCCCCGGCTTAATGACCGGCAGCGTGAAGCGGCAACATTCCACTCCGGGGCATGCATTGTGGCTGCCGTGCCCGGAAGCGGCAAGACTCTTACTATGGCCGAGCGGATCACGTTCCTCATCAGAGAACATGGGTATCCCCCCGAGTGTATGCTGGGTCTTTCGTTTACCCGGAACGCAGCACGCGCCATGCGGGAGCATCTCCTCGCGGTTCTTGGACCGTTGGCGGGAAGGGTCACCCTTTCCACCATGCACTCGTTCTGTTACTCGCTTCTGATACGTGAGCACGGCCGCTTCGAGCTTCTCCGGGGAAGCGGCCAGATCGCAGTCATCAGGAGCATACTCCGGGATTTGTTTCTGCCCGGCCTTTCCGCAGGGGCGGCTTTGCGGGAAATATCACTGGCCAGGAATAATCTGGTCAGTAGTGAGGAGTTTCGTGCCCTGCACGAGCACGACCCGGGCTCACGTCGCCTCATTCCGGTCATGGAGCAATACGAGCGCCGCAAGAAAGAAATGGGGGCGTTCGACTTCGACGATCTTCTTCTGGAGACCGTGCGGCTGTTTCAGGAACATCCGGATATGGCCAAAACCTTCCGCCAGCGGTTTCGCCATGTGCTTGTGGACGAGTTTCAGGACATCAGCCCGGCGCAGGCGGAGGTGATCCGTTCATTGTATGACGGTTCGCCTGACTCAAGCTTGTGGGTGTGCGGTGACGACTGGCAGTCCATTTACTCGTTCAACGGCGCTGGAGCCGGGGGTATGCGCGGCTTCCGCACTCTTTATCCATCTGTCCGGGTAGTTAACCTCACTGACAATTACCGCTCGACTCCCGAGATACTCGACGCCTGTCAATCCCTCATCGGACACGCCAGCCAGGGCATGGATAAAAAACTTTGCGCGTTGAGAGCGTCCGGGGCACCGGTGCGGGTTCTTACGTCGGAGTCCGAGGAAGAAGAGGCCGAGCTTGTCGCTTCCAGGATTGTGTCGCTGCACCGCGAAGGCTGTTCCTGGAACGATATCGCCGTGCTTTTCCGGTCCAATTATCAGTCCAGAGCGATTGAGGAGGGGTTGGAGCGTGCCGGTGTTCCGTATCGAACCGGGAGTGGCGGAGTTTTTTTCCGGCGCCCTGAAGTCCGTGTTCTCCTTGATTATCTCAACTGCATCCGCGCGCCGGACTCTGAAGAAGCGGGGGATGCGCTTCGGCGAATCCTGAATGTTCCATACCGTGGACTGGGAAAGGACCATATCCGCCGGCTTGATGCGCACGCGGCCGGTAACGGCGTAAATGTATTCGAGAGTCTGCGCGAGATGGATTGGTTGACTCCAAAGCTGGAGACACGGGCAGCGGAGCTTGCCGACCTTATCGATACATTCGCCCTCTCGGCAAAAACGCTCTCTCCTGCCGAAATTATTGGACGCTTGCGGATCGCTTTGCGGTACGACCGCTACTTAACAGAGCGGGAGACTCCTGGACCGGACAATACACGGGTGCAGAACATCAATCAACTCCAGTTCGCCGCTCTCAAGCATGCATCCCTTGATTCGTTTCTCGACCACACCGACCGTATGGCCAGGGTGGCGGAGGCGGAAAGTGGAACCGGGGTGCATCTGATGACCATTCATCGCAGCAAAGGCCTTGAATTCCCCATAGTGTTTGTCACCGGTATGGTCGATGGTGTGCTTCCTGCGCGAAAAGGTGATCCGGAAGAGGAACGCCGTATTTGCTTCGTTGCTTTTTCGCGGGCGGAGGATACGTTGTACCTCAGTGTCTGCAGAACCTGGCTCGGACATCCGGCGCTCCGGTCCCCGTTTGTGGATGAAGCACTCGGAGGAGTGGCTTTCTCAGGTGCTTCCCGATGAGATGGTACGGGAGAGAAAACGGGATGTCGTATGTCTTGGCAGACGAACGCGCCATACGTATTCTGCATCAAGACGGTAAGTAGCATTTCATCGTATCTTTCTTTCTTGAAATCGACTCGCAGCAGAGGATGGTTGCCGCCAAGGACCTCACGGGATGGCAGCGACCGAACCGCCGTGTTGTATTGCTTTGACTGCATTTTTCTCAGGAATCAATAAAAAAGAGTTCTCCGTGGCTGGCGGAGAACTCTTTTTTATTACAAGGGTAGAAAGAGGGGGAAAAGATGAGAAACGTATCTATTTGATGCTCGCGATACTGTCGGTGAAAGAAACCTGTCCATGAACGCTTACGCATTCTGACCCTCACGCCAGCACCGCCAAGTCATCTGTTGATGTTGCAAGAATAGTGCCAAATGTTAGCTGCTATTTGGCTGAACAGCAAGAATGCCGCTAATGGACTGGCGGAGCGAATGTTACGTACATGGTGTGCCAGGGTGCAACAGACGGAGGCGGTGCGGACTGCAACAGGCTCAGTCTCATGGAGTGAGAATGGTTGTCGTAGAAAATGAAAGGGCGGCATAACAAAAAGTCGTGCAATAAGAAGGGTTATGTATCACTGATGAGACTGTTTCTCATTTCTGATACCGTTCCGGTGAGCCCGTATTTCTTCAGCTTACGGTACATCGTTGCCCGGCTCATTCCAAGCCGCTTGGCGGCGGAGGCCACATCGCCGCCAGTCTGGGCCAGAGCTTCCCGGAAAAGTTTACGGGCGGACTCGTCATGGCTGCGATAGATGTCCTCCACATGGAGAGAAACGGCGGTTCCGCGCCGATTTTCGTCTTCCATGCGTTCCTTGAGGCTGGAGGGAATATCGTTCCAGACAATGGTATCGCCCTGAGTCATGAGTACAGCATGTTCGATGACGTTTTCCAATTCCCGGACGTTACCGCGCCAATTATAATCCATAAGCCGCTTGAGCGCCGCCGGCTCGATTCCTGATACCTGTTTGCCGGAATTCCGGCTGAAACGTTCAGCAAAAACACGGATGAATTCGGGTATGTCAATTTTACGATCCCGCAAAGGGGGAATCTGGACGGTAATCACATTGAGACGCCAGAATAGTTCTTCGCGGAATTCTCCTTTTTCGATAGCCTTTTTCAGATCGCGGTTTGTGGCGGCGATCACCCGGGTTGAAATGGGAATGAAATGCTCGGAACCCACTCGCTGAATCATTTTTTCCTGAAGCACCCGCAGAAGCTTTACCTGCAGGTCAAGCGGCATGTCTCCGATTTCGTCAAGAAAGATGGTGCCTCCGGTTGCCTGTTCGAACTTGCCGATGTATCCGCCTTTGCGGGCGCCGGTGAACGCGCCTTCGGCATACCCGAAGAGTTCGCTTTCAATAAGGTCCTTGGGGATCGCGGCGCAGTTCACCGGAATGAACGGTCCTTCCGCCACATGGGAGGCGTTATGGATTGACTGGCTGAAGAGTTCTTTTCCGGTACCGCTTTCGCCGATAATAAGAATGTTTGAGCTGCTTTGGGCCGCGAGACGGGACAGCCGCACCGTTTCGGAAAGGGTGGTGTCATGCCCGATAATGTCATCGAAGGTGTACCGAGGCCGCTGAGACGTGAAGCGGGTGAGCAGCTTGACCGTTTCTTCCATCAGGCGGAAAGAAATCACGCTGCCCCGGTGTTCGCCGGAGGTGTCGCGAAAGCCGCGCGTGGTTACCACCGCGGCGAACTTGTCGTTCGGAGTAATGAACGTCACCACTCGGTTGACCAGGTCGTTTCCCTGGGAAATGATGCTGGAGAGAGACGGCTTGTATGAGGTGACCGTATCGATGTTGACACTCCCCCGGGCCGTTTCATGCAGACCGAGCGCGCTTTTTTCCGGATCGTTGAAATACTGTATAATTACGTTCTCGTCCACCGC
>JAWLHT010000041.1:0-22205 GCA_041690195.1 Candidatus Latescibacterota bacterium | reverse complement strand
AGAGAGGGGGCCAGGGGGTGAGTTACCGACCAAAGTCTCCATTGACTACCATTGGTACTCATGCGTGCCCGTAATTTTCTCTTGTCTTTACGACAATGGGAACGAGGGGTGAGTTATGTTCTGGGGAGAATGCGGGGAAAAACGAAGGGGCCGGCCTGGCGGCGAGCCCCTGCGCGGTGCGGGAGGATGGTCGAGCGGAGATAAGAGGTGCGTTCTCCGCCGGAGAATCAGGTGCTTTCCACCATCTCGATACCATCCATGGTGATTCCTACGGTCTGGTAGCCCATAGAGCGGACAAAGTGCCGCTCCTTGAGAAAGTTGACCACCTCTATGGTTTCATCCTGGGTCAGGCAGAGATTGGTGCAGAGTTCAAACATGTTAACCGGAAGGAGCTGGTTGCGCTCCGTAACCTCATACAGTTCATACAGGAATTGCGAGGCTCTGGTTTCCAAATCCTCCGCTTCCATGTAGCTGCTCCTGTATTCCAGTTCCATTTCCTTTCTCCTGTGGCGAAGAGACGCGTGGAAAGTGATCGAGTCCGCGGATACGGATTCTAATCATATGATAGGGGCGTTGAGACAGGCGGGGCAATCATGATATGCCCTATTTTATCGTGGGTTTTTCATGAAATGCGATGCGATGGATGGGGAGAGCCGGCACGGTGTATGCGAGAGGCGCAAACGATAGTTCTCACAAGTTATTCCGAGTGGGGTTCGGCTTGACAACACCGGGGTTTTTCGTATAATAATGGAAGAGATTTATCCCGGCGGGGAGCGGGGTTTTTGCGGGTCGGACAGGTTCGGCCCGGGGTGGCGTGTCGGGTAGCGGACGGTCTCGGGGCGAATGACCATTGACAACGGGAGAAAATATGGATATGGATCAGGCCGGGAACACCCCGGATGACGGCGGCGACAGGCCGAAGCGCCGGTCGGACGGCATCGGGCTGGAGGAATATCGGGACATTGTGGAGATGGTCAACAGCATAATTATCCGCTGGGACCCCGATGGGACCATCACGTTCATGAATGAGTACGGGCTGTCGTTCTTCGGGTATCCGGAAGAAGATGTCGTGGGCAAGAACGTGGTGGGGACCATCGTTCCTGAAACGGAGCGTTCCGGGCGTGATCTTTCCGCCATGATCGATGACCTGGTCAACAACCCGAACCGCTATGTAACCAACGAAAACGAGAACGTGAAAAAAAACGGCGAACGGGTCTGGCTCTCCTGGACCAACCGGGCGGTTACCGACACCGCGGGCCGTCCCGTCTCCTTCGTGAGCGTGGGGAATGACATCACCTCGCGCAAGAGGGCGGAGGAGGCGCTGGAAGAGCAGAACAACTTCCTGCAACAGCTCATCAATACCATTCCCAATCCGGTCTACTACAAGGATACCCGGGGAGTGTACCTGGGCTGCAATCGGGCGTTCCAGGAATTCCTGGGCCGAACCAAGGAAGAGATCATCGGCCGGACGGTCTTCGATATCGTGCAGCCGGATCTGGCGAAGTCGATATACGAAAGGGATGCGGCGCTCTTCCGCCGGACCGGGGTCCGTTCCTACGAGGGAACATATCAGTTCGGCGACGGCAACAGGAGAGACGTGGTCTTCAATATCGCCACCTTCTCCAACCGGGATGGCAAGGTGGGCGGCCTGGTGGGGGTGATATTCGATCTCACTGTCCGCAAACGGGCGGAAGTTTCTCTCATGGAAAGCGAGCGCAAGCTCCGGGGCATTGTGGGGAATTCGCTGGACGGCATCATTCTGGCCGATGAGCAGGGGGTGGTCACCGAATGGAACGGAGTCATGGAGGGACTCACCGGCATACCCAAAGTGGACGCGGTGGGACTCCCGCTCTGGGATGTCATGTTCCAGCTCCTCCCCGAGGAAAAGCGGCTTCCCGAGGTAAGGGACCAGCTTTCCGATTCCATCGGACGGTATTTTTCAACCGGTGACGCCCCCTGGCTGGGCGCACCCATGAAAACCTCCATCCAGGATACCCGGGGAGAAGTCAAGGCGGTCCGTCAGCTTTCGTTCGCGCTCCGCACCGGGAACGGCTTCATGCTCGGCATATTCATGCACGAACTGTCCGCGGACGGCGGCGCGTGATGACCGGCCGGAACCGGGAAGAACAAGCGGCTCCCGATACGGAGTGAAGTGGGAGAGGGGATTCAAGGGGTGCGGGCCGGTTTTGGAGAGGCCGGGACGGGTTTTGGCCAGCAGTTATGAATTCGGTTCCCCCGCATCGATTTGGGGAATGACACGGGCGAGAGAGGGGCACAGAAAAAGGCCCCCGATCCTGCAGGGTCGGGGGCCCGAGTCTATTCCGCCGGATGGCTATCCGCGGAAACCGGCGCTGTCTCACAGATCCTTGTAGCCCATCTTGATGGCCGCATCCTCGGCGCTCATGCCTTCGAGGATGAGACGGCGGGTTTCGTCTTCCACCGCCTTGCGGCTTTCCACCTCGGTGAGGACCTGCTCGGCGATAGCTTTGGGGACAGCCATGACCCCGTCGCTGTCGCCCACGATCACATCCATCGGCTCGATCCGTACGCCGTTGATGTAGATGGGGAGCTGCCAGCCCCGGAGCCGCATACGGGTGTAGGCGTCGATGGGACTGGTGAACTTGCAGAACACCGGGTAGTCCATGAGCTTCACAAAACCCGAGTCCTTCGCGCCGCCGTCAATGACCGACGCCCGCACCCCCCTCAACCGGAAGGCGTTGGTGTTCAGCTCGCCCAGGTAGCCGGAACGCGTGTCCCCGCCGGTATCCACGCAGAGCACGGCGTTCTTGAAGTAATTGGCGAGCATCTTGGAGGCGGGACGATCGCGCTCGTCCGGTTCGGGGTCCTTGACCCACTGCACGGTGAAGGCGAATCCGGCCACGACACTCCGTTTGAGTTCTTTGGTGCGGCAGACAATGTCCGGCCCCAGCCACTGGTCCTCGTACCCCATTTTCGCCAGCACGTCATGCAGGGCCGCGGTGTAGCACTTCTCGAAACGCTCCGTCATTTCGTCCGGGTCGATACTGTAGGGATATACCGCTTCCCGCTTCTGGATGATTTCTTCTTCCCGCGTCATGAACCTTCCTCATCCTTTCCGATAATGGTTTCCTGCTATGGGGAAACCGTTCGGCGGCCGTTGGCCCGGAAATCCGCGCCGCGCCATTCCCCGTCCGGCAATCGGCCGTCTCGCCCCCCTCGATCAACACTAAAATAATGCTGTTTACCCCTCAATGGTCACACAAATTGTCGCCTCCGGCCAGGGTTCCCCGCATGTGCGCCGCCGCGAGTTCCTCCGGATCGGCGGCCGGAGCTCCGATGGTCAGGGAAATGCCGTTGTCGTAGAAAATACCCTGGGCGCGGGCTCCCATGCCTCCGGCGATGACATGCTCCACTCCGAGGGAGTGCAGCCAGGAGGGCAGGACTCCCGGCTCGTGGGGCGGCGGGGTTACATCCTGCCGCGATGTCACTGTCCCCTGGTCGTCCACATCCATGACCGCGAACATTTCGCAATGTCCGAAATGCTGGCAGAGCTGCCCTGCCGCGAGCGGAACCGCAATCCGTTTCATGCTTCCTCCTTTTCTGCATTCCATGTCTCGATATTGTTCACCACGTTCCGGAAAGCCCGGGTCACCGGGGTATCATCGCCCTCCAGCACGAACGGCCGCCCGGCATCCCCGGACCGCACCACGCACGGGTCCAGCGGCACGCTCCCCAGGAAATTTACACCCGCTTCCTCCGCCAGCCGCTTGCCGCCGCCGGAATCGAAGATGTCCACGGTATCCCCGCAGTGCGGGCAAACGAAGCCGCTCATGTTCTCCACGATCCCGGCTACGGGCAGTTCAAGTTTGCGGCAGAAGTCCACGCTTTTCCGTACATCGTCCACCGAAACCCGCTGCGGTGTGGTGACAATCACCGCTTCGGCCCGCTTCCCGGCCATCTGGGCCACGCTCAGGGGTTCGTCCCCGGTCCCCGGCGGCGAGTCGATCACCAGGTAATCCAGCGCACCCCATTCCACGTCGCCCATGAACTGGCGGATCACTCCGAATTTCATGGGGCCGCGCCAGATCACCGCCTCGTTCCGTCCCTTGAGAAGAAACCCGATGGACATGACTTTGAGATTGGGGGTGAACTCCACCGGAAGCAGGGCTCCATCATGGGTGAGCACCGGCTCTCCCTCCAGCCCCAGCATGCCCGGGATGCTCGGGCCGTGGATGTCCACGTCCAGCAGTCCCACCTCTTTGCCATCCCGGGCAAGCGCCGCTGCGATATTCACCGCCACCGTGCTCTTCCCCACACCGCCTTTGCCCGAAAGAACGAGCAGAACCCGTCCGATGCGCGCCAGCCGCTCCTCGACCGCCTGTTGCTCCTTGTCCTGTCCGGGTTGTTCCATTGCCATGATGCCATGATCCTTTCCGAAAAAAAGTGCCTGAGTGCCAGATTGAAACGAAGGACCAAAGGCATAGAGGTACAAAGAGGAAAGACCGCAGGGGAGAGGCATGCCTCGCCCGGTCTGGATCACTGATGCGCGTGATGATATGATAAAAAGCTGATGAAAAGACGCTCATCTGCCTTTATCGGTATTCCTGCGTCTTTCTTTACCCGTCACCTTTCCTTTGCGTCTTCGCGCCTTTGCGTGAGAAATCTTTTCTCTCTTTTTTCTCTGCGGGAAACGTCTTTACATCCGTCCGCGGACAGCCTCCCAGAGCCCCCGGATGTCGTCCGCGACGGGGCCGTCGGTATGTTCCACCACGCTCACCCCCCGGACCATCGCGCCGGTCACCGCGGAATCGTAACGGATGCGGCCCACGGCCTGAACTCCGTGGCTTACGGCGAGGTCCTCGATTTTCCCGGTCATTTCGGGATTGATATCCCACTTGTTCACCGCGACGAGCAGGGGTATGTTGAAATGTTTCGCCAGGAGGATGACCCGCTCCAGGTCGTGATGCCCCGAGAGGGTCGGCTCTGTCACCGCCAGCACCAGATCCGCCCCGGTCACCGAGGCGATTACCGGGCAGCCTATCCCGGGGGAACCGTCGCAAATGATCATCCCGAAGCCGTCCCGCTCCGCGATTTCACGGGCGGTTGTCCGTACCAGGGTGACCAGCTTCCCGGAATTTTCTTCCGCGGGATTCAGGCGGGCGTGTACGAGGGGACCGAACCGGGTGTCCGAGACGAACCACTGCCCGTTGTCCGCCGGGCCGAACTCGATGGCCTTCTCCGCACAAAACCAGGCACAGACCCCGCACCCTTCACAGGCAGTCGGGTCCACCCGAAACGTCCTCGGCACGCTCCCGTTGCCCGGACCATCGAAGAATATGGCGTCAAAACGGCAGATTTCCTCGCATTTTCCGCAGGCGACACAATGCCCGGGCCTGATTCGGGCGGATTTTCCGCCGCTGAACGGCTCTCTGCGGCGGATTACCGGATTGAGCACCAGGTGCAGGTCGGCGGCGTCCACATCGCAGTCGGCGAGCACCGCCGTCCCCGCCAGCGCGGCGAACGAGGCAACCACCGACGTTTTGCCGGTCCCCCCCTTGCCGCTGATCACCACCAGTTCTTTCATTCCAAATCCTTTTCCCTGTATTCTTCAGTTCACGTTCCAGAAATCATCAATCCTGATCAACCATCAGTTGCCCGGCGTTCGGGCCTGATTTGCGGTCGTATACTTTTTGGACCCGGATTGCCACGATGTCTCGAAAAACCCTTTCGGGATTACGCTCGCTCATCCTCCTGTTAGCAAAAGCATATTCGAAGAGACTGGTGACGTGCCGTGTGCTCCCCTTGAATGTAGCTCTCTCCCCGGAATTATCCTCATGCCCGGGGGTGGCCCGGATGTTGGCTCGGGTGCTGTTAAGAAGTGGACTCGCCGGCAACCAGCGTCATAGTATATCATACCACCAGCAATAGAGCGGTCTGAACCGGCGTCCCCACCGGAGCAGTGAACCGGCTGTTAATTATACCGTTCGGGGAGAACAGGATAACGAGATAGTGCATGTACAGGCTTCTCTCCAATGACAACCGCACCTGACCGTTATCTCCCGGCAGACGCTCAGTTATAGGATTCCCTGACCGCCCGGTCCTCCGTCATGAGCGGGGCCGCAAGCTCCTGCATGGCCGTCTCTTCCCAGAATGACAACTTTTCGTGCGTTTCCAAGTATTTTTGGGGGATGGGGTGTGTTCCCACGACCACCGGAAGGCCGTACCGCCGCTCGATGAATTCCTTGAATTGGCGAATATATGGACAGGGCGGGTAACCCACCACAAAACCAGTTGCCAAATGGACAACCTCACATCCGTTCCGGGCAAATTCAGCGGGGGCATATTCCACATTCCCTCCCGGGCAGCCTCCGCAGCTTGCATACCCGACAATCTCCACCACCTCGTCCGCGGAATACCGGGAAAATCCACCGCTTCGTTCCCGCAACGCCCGAAAACATTTCCCCCCGCCGCAATCTCCATAGCGGGCGCATATGATGATTCCGATCTTTTTCATCAGGGTCCTTTCCCCCGTGGCGAGCGACCACGACCGGTTCAAAAGGTAAGCGCTTTGTCCGCCCATAGAACCCAATCCGCGAGATCACTCATCTTTCCGCCTATTTCATCCGAGAACCAGGGGCGATTCCGATGGATTCCGCACCGCGTCATACAGGTCCCGCATACCTTCAGCGCCACTTTTTTCTCATAAAGATCCTTGAGCATGGCAACCAGATCGCAATCATACTCTTCCGGTTTGACCGTTTCGTTCCGTGCCAGATCGACCGCATCATTCATGAGAAACAGCCGCACCTCGGCGCCCCCTTGCATCAATGCGCCGCAAAGCCGGAGGGCATTCCAGGTCACATCGGTTCCATCATAGGGATTTCGATTGAGGATGACAAGGATGTTCATGGTGGCCCCTTTATTCACTGTTCGGGTCATGTGCGGTCCGGAATCATGTGAGCTTCATTCTCAATTCCGGGCTCCGGAACACCTCCGGATTGACCACATGTCTCGGGGGTTTCCCCCGGAGAAACGATTTCAGGTCATCCATGATCATATGCCGGATATCCCAGCCCCCCTCCTCGCTGTACCAAGCCAGATGCGGAGTGAGGACGACATTTTTCATCGCAACGAGTTCGGACTCCCGGCCGGGCGGCTCATGGTCCAGCACGTCGAGCCCCGCTCCGGCAATGACTCCCTCCCGAAGCGCCTCGATCAGGTCGGCGGTGTTTATGACCTGTCCCCGCGAGGTATTGATTATGACCGCCGTCCGCTTCATACGGCGAAACCGGTCCCGGTTTAACATCCCATGCGTTTCGTCCGTCAGGGGGACATGGATCGTGAGAATATCGGACCGGGCCAGCACTTCGTCCAGCGGCGTGCAACTGATCCCCAGTTCCAGCATGCGGTCCGGCGACAGATATGGGTCGCAGACTACCAGAAGGTTCATCCCGAAAGACTTCATCTTCCGGAAAATGATGCTCCCGATATTACCGCATCCGACAATCCCGAGCGTCTTCCCCTCCAGGCGATAAAGCGGGTATACCGGTGAGAATTCGTACCGGTCTTTGCCGAGCGCGCTTTCCACGATGCTCCGCTGAACATTGATCTTCCGGTATGTCGCAAACATGAGCATGATGGCGTGTTCCGCCACATCGATGCTGGAGGCGGTGGCCTGGTTGGCCACTATAATGCCATGCTCAGTCGCCGACCCGACATCGACGTTATCGTATCCGATTCCATGACGGATGATCAGCTTCACCTTCCGGAGGCCGGACACCACCTCGGACGATATCCGGGCCATATTCACCAGCGCGATATCCGCGTCACCGATGGCCGAGACAATCTCCTGAGCCGGGGCATCCTTCAACTGATGAATGGAGATCGCCACCCCGAGTTTCTCACACTCGCCCTGTTCCCAGGCCAGATCCCGCTCTATGTAGTCGCTTACCGCAAATTTGATCGGGTTATTCATTCCTGCCTGAACCTCGCCTTGATCCGGTTGCGCCTCGTTTCCACCGGATTGTGAAATTCCGGAAGGGCAAAGAATGACGACGGGTTTTCAGGGAAGAAATGTGACATTGTTCCCCTTGTACAATTCCGGGATACGGTTCCCCTCATCGACGGCGATCCGGAGCGCACCGGTTGCCGGCATCCCGGTGAACGTTGCCACCACGGAGCGTTCGACGTAGTCCCGGGGCGCGTCCAGCGCTTTGAAGGGACGTTCGGCCAGCTTTTTCCCGGAGGCGTCAAAGACGACAACTGCGCTCGCGGGCGATTTCATTCCCCCGACATTGGATACCCGTACCTTCACCGTCGTCCCCGTCCGCTCGCAGTCGTACGCCGCCACCGCGAGGTCCGGCAGCACCGGGCCTTTCCGGTCGGCGGAAAGCCGGGTGATCTCCAGGATGAGCGGCGTGCCCGGCGGAACATCCACAGTGACCGTGTCATATCGCATGAGCGGAACCTTTTGTGACCAGACCGTCTCCCCGGCGGTTCCGTTCTGGTCCCGGCGGAGCGAGACTTCGTAATTGCCGGGATCCATGCGGTACAGGCGTGCGGTCACTTTCCGCTCCAGCGGGTCGAAGGAATAGATGCGGCAGGAGAGCGAGACGCTGTCGGCGCGGGTCACCCACCGGGAGAGTTCCCAGCCTCCGCCTTCCGGCCAGGATACGCTGATGGAGCGGTCCCGGACATGGGGCGACCGCGTCGAATGCGCCCAGCCGCCGAGAATCATTCCGGTCAGGGTCCGTTCTCCGCTGAGGTCATGGAACGTATTCCAGGCTTCGGTGAACCGGTGGAAGTGGATATCGTCGCAATTTTTGGCCATGGCGAGGAGACGGCCCTCGATGGCGGCAGGATCGGCGGTGACATGAGAATGGCGCGGCCCGGTTCCCCAGTACCAGTTCAGGATGTTTTCGGCATACATGAACGGTTCACCCGCATTGTAGTGCCGGGGGGTCCGGTCCGGCTTGCCGAGATGCCAGGCCGATTTCAGCATCCGGCGCACGGTATAGGGGTCTCCCGGCTCCATGAGCATGGACTGCCACTGTTCGCAATGGAAGTCCCAGGTATGCAGGGAATCGAGCGGGGAAATCCGCACCCATCCGTCGCCCAGGATACGGGTCTCGTCATAGTGTTTCAGATAGTTCAGATAGTTCAGCCGGGCATCCTCCAGGCCATCCAGCAGGATATCGTATTTCTGGGTGTACATGAATACATCGTCGTTCCAGCCCTCGCCCAGTTGGCCGTCCGGATTCTGGTTCGATGCCATCCATTGGGCCACCCGCCACCGGAAATGCTGCACATGGCGCTGCAACCAGGCCCAGCGGGGGACATCGGCTGGAATATTTTTTTCATCGAACGCGGAGCGCGCGTCCTTGTCCTCGACGATCTTCTTCAGTTCGCCCAGGTGCCCTTCGGGAAGATTGCCGAGATCGATGTACTGCGCGGCGACCCGCGAATGGGGCAGCACGCGGGCCACCGCGAGCGCGGGCATGATGGCGTCGAAATGCCCACCGTACACATGGGGGTTCATGAGGTCCGGCCAGACTTTTTCGAACAGCCAGGGCTGGTAATGGGCCTTGGTGCATTCGGCCAGGCAGGGCATGAGCGCCTTGGTTTCATAGGCGGTCACCGAGTCATGGAACGGAGCCGGCTTCAGGACAACCCGGGCGCCGTCCGGCCCGCCGATGCGGATGCGGGCGTTGCCGGCCGTGGCGATTTCGAGCCAGACCGCATCCCCGGCGGCCAGCATGAGCGGCGGCGGTTCCAGGAGCAGACGCAGCCTGCCGCCGTTCCGGAAGCCCTGCAACCGGACTTCGGCATGGGTCCAGATGCGATGGGGAAGAGCCGGATCGCGGAGCCGGACCAGCAGGATATCCTCGGAAACCGCCGTGGTGATCTCGCAGTCGAGCCCGATCCCGCCGATGCAGGTCAGCCCGGCCACCGGCGCGGTGACGAGACTGGTTCGGGTCAGATAGCCCGTTTCGTATTCCCGCCCGGTCCCGGAGGGCCTGGTCACATACCCGAAAAGCGCTGCACGGTCGGCCAGGGGATTGAGCGCACGCATGGCGAAATCATACCGGGGCGCGAGCGAGCCGTCCGTCCTGAAATGACAGGTCATTTCTCCGGTGGGGTGGGTGTCATCGGCCACGGCAACGTCGAAAAGCCCCAACTCCTGAATCCGGGTATCGCCGGTGAGCGGCAGGTGCAGGTCGCCGGAGAAAGGCGGCGGAGTTCCGTACCCCTTGAGAAACGGGAGGGTGAACTTCCCGTGCGGGGTATTGTCCAGACGGGCGACATGAAAGTGGCGGGCGTCTTCGGGGATGGAGAAGAAGGTTTTTCCGGTGTAGCGGTCTCCCGACCGGGTGCAGCCGGTCAGCGCGGCGGGCAGGCCGGTGAGATTCCCTTCGATCGTCACATAATTGAAGGAAACGCCCTTCGGAGGGACCACATCGAGCTTTTCGGCCTGATAGGACGCATCGCCCGGAATGGGGGTGAACACCGCCAGCGGGTGGGGCCAGGCCAGTTCATAGCGGCCGTCCTGGCAGAACCGGTCCGGGATATTGCCGTCGCCGGTGAATTCCGGGGTGATTTCCCGATACCGGAGGACCTTGCCTTCGGGAAGCGGGGTCGCCACCGGAAAGGCGGCGTCGGGTGATATCCCGAAGGCCACGGCGAGACGGGATCCCGCGTCACGGGAACGCCGGGGCACGGCAGCCGTCCCGTCCGGTGGAGTATTCGTGTCCATGAGCCGCTTGATTTCGGCGACAGCGAGCGGCCGCGAAAACGTGAACAGCTCGTCGTATACCACATGCGGCATGGGGAGGTGCATCAATCCGGGGAGCGTGGTTTCCCACCAGGAGTCCTTGCCCCACGAGGAGGCGACGGACGCCCCGTTCACGAACAGTTCCAGGCCCTCGGCGCGGTCCCAGTTGAGAACCAACTGATTCCACTCGTTGGCGTCCCAGCGGTGGGATGATGCGATGGAATGCCGGACATACCGCGCATCCTCGACATACGCACCCAGCTTTCCGACGGAATCCACGGTGATGGAGAGAAGGTATTGTTCCGGACGGCCGCAGCGCATGGCGGACTGGTTGAACAGGACACCCTCTCGGAGAGGGCCTTTCACCCAGAACGCCACCGCGCCGGAGAGGGGATTGATTTTCCCCGCGCCCCAGAGGAACGGCTCGTTGTCGGTCGTCCAATGCTTGCGTCGCGCTCCGGTGCGGAACATGGCGCCGGTGACCATGTCGAGATCGGCCCCGCTCATTTCGTGGAGGGTGACAATCTTCGGGGTCAGGTTCATGCGAATCCCCCGGCCGAATTTCCCCTCCTCAACCGTCATTCCCCGCTCTTCCGGCGTCTTCAGTCCCGACCGCGCCACAAAATCATCGGCGAGAAATCCCAGATCATCGAACGCCTGATGATAGTTCAACACAGAGTTCCGGGAATCCGCCAAAACATCTGCATTTGTCCATAAGAGCATGCACGCACAGGCAACCAGAATCCTTCTCACGGTCATTCCCCCCGTTAACTTCATCGATGAACGCTCCGCCATTTCGCCGTTTTCCGCGGCAGGCGCCCCGGCATGGTGCTGGTGAACGGTTTTCGTATCCCGAAGCCGCCGGTTATCCGCTGGCGGCCGCTACTCCCTTTATTTTGTCGCACCTCATTTCTCCGGATGCTGCTCCCTCGCGAACCGGTCATCGGCGGTCCTGCGGGAATCCCGCCGCAGTGCTTCCCCTATCCACCCATACCGGCAATCCCCTCCGGGCTCGAAATCCGGAACATGGGGTTTGATATCCAGCAGCGGGGTCCCGTCCACCACATCGATTCCCCGGATGTGGAGCGTCGCGCCCTCCACCCGCTCCAACCGGACCACGGAAAGCCCGATGGGGTTGGGACGGCGCGGAGCCCGGGTGGCGAACACCCCATGCTCCACCTCTTCCATGAAGGGACGGACCAGCGGCCGCCAGCCTTCCGAACGGTGGAAGAAATAGAGAAGAACAATATGGGAAAACCCGTCCAGGTCGCGCAGACCCGCAGCGTACTCCGGATAAATCTCAACCGTTCCCGGGGCGTCCGATGCGAAAGCGGGCTGAATGGGCGTACCCTCCGGCGCGGCGAAGGGGCTGTGTACGATTCCGATGGGCTTCAGTATGATTTCCATGCTGTGGTCAGGCTCCGTTGCGGATGCAGTCCTTCTCCGTTCGAAAACTTGTGTTGCCGGTCGGCTCGGGCGGGAGGAAGCCCGGGGGGACGAAACCCCCTCCCGTACCGATACGCGGCCGGTCATGCCAGCCGTTCCGCTCCACTGTAGACTTCCTCGACCCGGAGGACCGCCGCGGCGTGCACCGGGTACTTGGCATCGAGACAGTCCCGGAGAAAATCCCGGATTTCCCCGGTCTCCTGATATTCCACCGCGCCTTTCACCTGGTACGCCTTCCCGTCCTTTGTAATAAACAGCAGCGAGCCCCGGCTCCCCTCATGAATATTGGCGCGGGTCTTGTTGAAGTAATTGTCGGCAACCGCGAACCGGTCGTCGCCGTACCGGCGGACACAGGTGACATAGATGGCGTTTGGATTGCCGTCCGGGGCCACGGTGGCGAACACCGCCGGACCCTCCCGGTTCTCCCACGCCTCAACGATGATTTCCGGCAATGCGGACATGGCGTCTTTTCCTTGTTATCGTGAGTGTCGTGGTCTTGATTTTCCCTTTGCGCGGGGTAGGAGTTAGCTTCTCGGGAAGCCCGGATGTATCCGTGTACTCCCCCGCGATTCCGCTCAGCCCGCTTTCGCCCGACTGGCCGTTTCCCGTTCCATGCCCCGCCAGGCATCCCGCAATGCCTCGCCATAAAGCGGCAGGAGCGTTTCGAGCAACGCACCCCGGGAGTAGGCCTCGGCCACCTGACGGTCATCGGGGATTCGCCCCAGAACCGGAATGGCGTGGCGGGTGCAGTATCGCTCCGTGTCCTGTGTCCCGATGTCCGCCCGGTTGATGAACACCCCGAAGGGCAGGCGCAGTTCCCGCACGGTTTCCACCGCCAGACGGAGGTCGTTCAGGCCGAAGGGCGTGGGCTCGGTGACCAGGAGCACGTAATCGGCGCCCCGCATGGAGGTCACCGCCGGACAGGAGGTCCCGGGCGGGCAGTCCATGATGACCGCGCCCTCGTCAGGTATCCCGGTCTTTACCCGTCGTATGAGCGGTGGGGAGAGGATCTGTCCGACATGCAGACGGCCGTGGAGAAACCCGATTTCCCCGGGTGCGCCGGGAATCCTGGCGGTTCCGGTTTCGACCACGCCGATCTCCCGTTTTTCCTCGGTGACCGCTCCGGCAGGGCAGACCAGCACGCATCCCCCGCAGGAGTGGCACATCTCGGGGAAAACCATCGGCTTATCCATGATCATGACAATGGCCCGGTATTGGCAGATATCCCGGCATTTTCCGCAGGAGACACACTTCGCGGCATCCACCACCGGATAGGTTGTGATCGCCGGAACGGTCTCCCCGATTTCCGGGCAGAGGAACAGATGGCCATTGGGCTCTTCCACGTCGCAGTCCACATAGGCAACTCCGGCGCCCGTTTCGGCGAGCATGGCGGCGAGCCCCGCCGCCACCGTGGTTTTCCCTGTCCCGCCTTTTCCGCTTGCTACGGCGATTTTCAAGAATATACCCCCTCGGATACGGTTTCCGGCATGTGGGCGCCGGAACTGCTGCTTACATGATGAACACCGCCATGGCGACCGCGCTGGTCCAGAATCCCGCTTTCCCGCAGGCCGTCCGGGTGATGTTGCTGGTATGAATGATGAGTCCGGTCGCCTTGTACTCCTTCTCCCGCTCCACCCAGGCCACATCGGGATTCACCTCGATGCCGAGCGTGGTCCCGAGCATGGACGCGGCAAGGTCTTCCGCCATGTCGGCGCTTTCCTGACGGGTGAAGCCGTACTCGTGCACCTCGCTGAGGTACCCCCATTTGGTGGTGTCCTTGGGACGGGCCAAACCGATCGACGCCGCGATTCGTCTACCGTGTTCACTGGTGTCGATGCGGGACATGACCGCAAACCGAATAGACCCGGGAAGGAGCTTCTCCAGACCCTTCTCCCGGGAGCTTATTTTACAGCCAGGCGGGAGGATAGACGAAACCGCAACGATATTCTGGTTGGCCACCCCGGCGTTCCTCAGAGCGTCCTCGAACGCACTGAGCCGGAAGCGATGAACGCCTACTCCGCTGGTAAAAAAGACCTCTTTCGGCATGAAACCGTGCATGCGGCACTCTCCCTTATGGAGTGGTTGTCAAGACCCGTGGCGCAAGCGTCGCACAACGCGCCGACGGCCGAAGCATCCGGTCCGGCCGCCTCCATCCCACTGTGATCATCAGACCCATGGCGGAGGGCGGAAACGCAACCGGTAAACGCCGTCGACAGCAAACCTGGAAACGGCGTGATCCGGCCGCGATGTTCCCGGACGCCTCCCCTTCAGTATAAGTTGGGAAAGAACGGGCGAATGTCCAACCCCTTTTCTTAAATCCGCCGGAATGTATAAAAAAACCGGGAGAAGGGTACGCTGCATGCATATATCAGGAGCCAGCCCCATGCGGAAAAGGAGCCCGCGACGACCTCCCGTCACCGGAGGTGTCCGGGTCTATCTCCGCCAGCCACGGCCCCTGCCTCCGCCAGCGCCTCTCCCCGAAAAGCCTCCGCCGGCCGCGAACCGACCGGTCGCGTTCCGCGGGCGGACATAATCCGTGTCGCGGCCATTGGGAACACCGTCACCGTCCGCATCCGGAGCGTAATCATGATATCCGTCTCCGTTCTTGTCCACGAACCAGGGGCCGTGTTCCTTCGGCTCCGGACGCGCCCAGCCCTGCACGCCGCGAGTCGTCCGCCAGGTTCCCCGGGCGGTTGCGGCCGGCTGGCTTTGCGGGTTTTTCGCCGGACGGTTCACTCCCTGAACGGATGTCGTCCGTTTCACCGTCGCTGCCGCCGCACTGCCCATTCCCCGGCCAGCGCCCCTTCCCGGCCGCGTGTAGTCCGGGTCGCTGCCGTTGGGGATTCCGTCGCCGTCATGGTCCGGCGCGTAGTCGTGGTAGCCATCGCCGTCCCGGTCGGTAAACCAAGGGCCGTGCTGCTGCGCGGTGGTCTGTTTCTCCGTGGCATTCTGCCCCTCCGATGTCTGCTGGGCAAATATGCTTCCGGCAACGGACAGCATCAATATGCACACCGCTGCCGCCAGCAGCCGGACAATCACCGTCTTGTGTACATTCATGGCTTCCTCCATTCGGAAAGAGGGTTTCCCCGGCATTGCGGACGGTAGAAAAAGTCCCGTCCATGATTAAAGCGCAAAGCAACATTTATACGGCACAGTTCGGGTATTTCCGCCGGACACCGTCCCGTCTCGGTGAATGTGTATATTCCCGCCCGGATCTGCCGACGGCCGTCTTCGATAGCGGCCCGGACTCCCGGGTGTTCCGTGGAATACAGCAGGATCTCTTTACAACCGGAAAAGCAGGGACGTTTTTACCGGGATACCCTTCCATGCATCCCGGCGAAAACGGCGACCGCGGGCGGTGTTCACCCATAACCGAGGGAGGTATGATACCGGGCAAACCCACGGCCGCCGTGTTTCCGCCGGATTATTTTCGGCGGTGCCGGTTACATCAGGCTGATCGCCTCGTTGGGGCACTGGCCCACGCATGCGCCGCATTCGACACACGCGCCCTCGTCGATAACCGCGCGGTCGTTCCGGATCTCGATCGCCCCAAACGCACACGTGTCCACGCACAGCTCACACCCGGTACATTTATCCTGATCCACTTTTGCGGCCATGAGTTTCCCTTTCCCATATCAGGCCCGTGTCATGACAATCGCCCCGCGCGGGCATTCGGAAACGCAACGTCCGCATTCAAGGCAAGCCCCGGTATCAATGCGCACCATATGTCCGACTGTAACCGCTCCGGTGGGACACGCCTCCGCGCATCGTCCGCAGAGAGTGCATTTGGCGGCATCGATGACCGCCACCAGTTTCCCGGCACGGTTGGCATCCGCGGGGAGCGCTTTCATGGCGGGGGCTTTCGCCAGTCGGAGGTCTTCCGGTTCCGCTGTCAGCGCAAAAGGCGGTTCTCCCGGGGTGAGCCGGGAGACTGCCGGCCGTGGCGAAAGCAACGGCTCCCGTCCGGAAGATACGGTTCTCCCCCGGGCCGGGCCACGCCCGCCCCGGACCCGGCATCTTTTCCCATGGTGCATGGTTACCTCGGGTGTTCGTCCACGCCGGAATCGTCGTTGGATCATTACCCGGGAGAAGCCGGCGTCAGGCCGGCTTCTCCCTGTTCATCAGCGAATTACTCCGTTCCTTCCCGTTTTCCGGATTCGAGTTCCTCGATTCGCCGGGAAATCTGGTCCAGGGTTCGCTTCATCTGCTCGGTCTGGGCCCGGAGCCCGTTCATCTCCGCCTCCGCCGAAGCGGCCGATGGGGGAGCGGGTTCTCCCGGATAGACCACAGGCGCGCCGTACACCGGATACACCGCCGCCGGCGCCACCCAGCCGAACCGCCGTCCGAAACCGCCTCCGCGTCCGGCGAAGCATCGTCCTCCCCGGGGATTGGCGAATCCGGGAGCGGCGTAACCCGCGCAATATCCGGCGCCCCGGCCGGTCATGGGGCCGAGTCCTATGGGTCCGGTTCCATCTCCTCGTGGCATATCTTCCTCCTTATGGTTACTGCTGTCTGATCAAGGGTGTTCCGCAGTTCGGGCATGTCATTTGACTGCATGGCTGCCCGGGTGTGTGCGGAACGGTTGCGCTGCAACTGGGGCAAGTACAATTTCCTCCCGGTCCGGCGGCATGCGGACCCCCCATCCGTCCGCGGCCGCTCCCTTTTCCACCACCACCGCCGCCCATGGGTCCGGTTCCGTCTCCTCGCGGCATGTTCAGCTCCTTTCTCCGCCGCCCTCCACCCGCTTCGCGGGCCGGGGCAGCACTTCATATTCAGCGGGACGCATCTTCCGGGCAGAAACCCCGTCCGGAGCGTTCAGTCGGGATGCGGAGCGCCCGCCGAGCGCCCGGAACAGCGAACGGGTGAGTCCGGCGGGGTTCATGGCGTCCCGGATCACCGCTCCGGCCATGGTCAGTGCGAAAGCAAACAGTGCGCGTCCCGGGGGGCGCATCCCCGCGACGCACACGCCGAATCCGCCGCATCGGCCCCGCCCCCGGCCGGTCCGGGGACCGATTCCGAAAGGTCCCGTTCCATCAAGTCGAGGCATGCTTTTTCCCTCCTGTAAAACCGTTCTGAATGGTAATGCGCGTGACCGTCAAGACGAAATGCCTGTCTGAATGGTGATTCGTGTGATTACCCCGGCCGAATCGTACCGATTCGCCCGGGAGCCCCGCGATGCGTGTGATAAAACCTTGTCATGCGTATCACAATGCAGGCATGTGCTTCCGGGGTAGTCACACACCCCACCATTCAGACCATCTTTTCCCTTTGTGCCTCTGTGCCTTTGCCCCTTTTCCCCCTCGTGCCTTCTTTTCGCTTTTTATCTTTCCACTTTGGCCCTCTGGCGCTTTGGCACTCTCTTTCAAACCCAATGTCCTTCCACGGTTGGTTTTTCCGCCCGGGAAAGAGTCCCGGCCCGGAAAGCGTCAATGGCCTGCCGCACCGTTCCCGAAGCGCCGATGTACACTTCGACGCCCGCCGCGGAGAGGGCGGCGTAGGCCTTTGGCCCCACATTGCCGGTGACCACCGCCTGGACGCCGAGGTCCGCGACATTTCCGGCGGCCTGGATGCCCGCTCCCTGCGCCGCGTTGAGATTCACTCCGTTGTCGCTCGCGGAGCTTCCCCCCGTTTCGGTGTCGAACACGACAAAATACCGGGCCCGCCCGAACCGGGGATCAACCGGGCTTTCCAGAGCAGCGCCCTGGGCGCTGACCGCGATTTTCATATGGTACGCTCCTTCCATGAGATTGTTCTTCCGCATCCGTCTTGCACCGGGAACGGTCACTGTCCTCCCCGATGGCGTCTTCCTCCGCATTTCCCGCCACCGCCGCCACCGCATCTCCTCTGCCTTCCGTCGTTCCCCTGCGGTCCGCCCCGGTCCTCCGCGGGTCCGGGCCAGTTCCGGTGGATGCGGTCCGAGCCGCACCCCGGGCAGGTTTCCGGACGGGGCTCCCCGAAGGAGAGCGTCCATCCGTGCCCGCAAACGAGGCAGAGGAATTCCCGGGCGGTCATGGTCACGTTTCCGCCTTCCACCGTCAGCGCCTTGCCGTTGACCAGGGCGTCGGCGATTTTACGGCGGGCGGCGGTAACGATATTCCCGAAGGTCTGGCGCGAGACGCCCATGCGCTCCGCTGCCTCTTCCTGATAGAGCCCCTCCAGGTCGGCCAGCCGCACCGCCTCGAACTCGTCGAGTCCCAGGCGTACGGTCTCCAGCGCGGACAGCGGGACTCCCCGGGGCTTGAAGCAGGTGAAACGGGGAGGCTCGGATATTCGACGGCAGGCGTGTGGACGAGGCATGTTTGGCTCCTTGTTAATGGCATATGCCAATAATATGGGGGTGCGTGGGGCGGATGTCAAGGGGATTTTTCAAGAGCGGCGGATAGTTTCTGGCGGTGGTCGTGGCCTTATGGAACAGGCTGGGGTGCAAGCAGGGGAATCAAGGGGTGAGTTATATTATCCAACCGGAGCCGTCAGAGAACCATTCCCACAAGGTATTCCCGTCAACCCCCCGCCGGAACACCGGCTTGTCTTCTCTCCGGGAGCCGACAATATTGTCGAACCCCCCGGGAGCGCGCGAAACCCGGCCAATCAGCGTAAACGGCTGTTTTCACGGGGAAAGGACCGATCGACGTTTTGGTCGAGCCCCCCAGCGGCGGGCGAATATCAATGGCTTATAACGATTGGCATATCAATGACTTATGTGATGGGGCGAATTCTGGCATGTATTTTTCATTCGTTATAGTCGGTCTGGTGAAAACCAATCTGGCACCGGTACGCGCCCCCGGATCCTCTCGCCCCGAAGGAAGGGCACGGAAGCCAGCCCCGTCCCTTCCCGCTCACGTGCGATCCACCGGCAGAGAGAGGATCGGGGGCGTCCGAAACCCCGGCGCCGGAACGGGCATCACCAAAAAACGCTCTTTTTGGATAATGCGGCACGGTGATATCACCCCAATATCGGAGGAGGCACCGAACATGCGCAGGATACTACCGCTCATTCCCGTCGTCCTGCTGCTCTTGGGAGCACAGGCGTCCGCGCAGGAAAGCGCGTCCTTTTTCCCGCTTGACCAGGGGCGGGTATGGGTGTATGACGACGGAAACATGGACAAGATCGAGTCCTTCATCAAGGTCGGAGACGGGCGTCCGCCGATCCAGGCGTTCGTGTTCAGCGGCTACAATTTCGCCCGGCGGACCTTTTTTCGCGAAGGCATGAAAGTATACGAGTGGAAGGCCGGATACCGGCGTCTGTGGTATGACTTCGGGGCGTCGCCCGGTGATTCCTGGATAATGGCATGGGAACCCGTTTCCGGAGGCGCGACGGACCCCGCCGCGGGGAAGAACGGCCCGCCGCCCGATGCCCCGGTCACGGAGAAGGACCTGGACGACATGAACACCGGCGCGACCATGACCCTGGTGGCCGTTGGTGAGAAGGTGACCGTTCCGTATGGCGAATTCTCCGGAGCGGTGCACTTCCGCCTGAACCGTCCGGGCGTCTCGGACGCCGGGTATGTGGAAGAGTGGTTCGTGCCGGGATTCGGATGCGTCCAGCGGGTATGGGACACCATCGCCGGGGCGCACCAGCAGAGGCTGGCCAAGCTCATCCGTCCAGAGCCGGAAATGCCGCTCCGGATGGATATCGCCATGGACAAGGATGGCTACACCGCAGGGGAAGACATCGGGTTCACGATTACCGTGCTCAACTGGAGCGACGAGGATGTCACCCTGGAGTTCCCCTCCTCGCTGCAGGTGGACTACCGTATTGACGACGCCTATCTGTATTCCCGGAATCATGAGGCGATGACCGTCGTCTCGAAGATTACCATCCCCGCCCGGGATGTGGTGAAGTGGAGCTTCACCCACACCGCGGCGGATTATGCCGTTCCCATCGGGAAGCATGTACTCCACGCCACGCTCCCCGGGACCAAGGTGCATGCCAGCCAGAATTTCGCCGTGTTCTCCAGCGAGCCCTACATTCCCCGGGGCATCGTGTTTGGGGTGCGGACGGATAAGGAAATCTACGCCCAGGGCGAGCCGGTGAAGTTCACCTTCACGGTGACCAACCGGTACGAACAGGCGTATGACCTCACCATTCCGGAAACGGACCCGGTGAAGTACCGCCTTGACGAGCGGTGGGCATTCCCGGGGGCGGATGCTCCCGAGCCGGTGATGACCACGGTGAGCGTTCCCGCCGGGGAAACCATCTCCTGGGACGGGGAAATCACCGCCGACGATATCGCGCTGGAGCCGGGATACTACGCGCTCTTCGCCGGGCTGCGGGGATACACCGACGAGGTCTATGTCAAGTTCATCGTGCAGCGTGAACTCACCTTCGGCACGGTGAGCGGCTATATCATGGCCATTCCCACCGACCTGGTCAAGAGCAGTCTCGACCCCGCCTCGGGGGCCGCCATTACCCTTTCGCCGGTGATTCCCAAAAACTACGAGCGCGACATGTCCATCCTGCCGGTGACCGACGCCGTTTTCTCCACCAAAGCCGACGACCAGGGCTTCTTTACCCTGGAGCAGGTGCCGGTGGGAGCGTTCTATGTTCTCCAGGTAAGCAAAGAAGGCTACCAGCCCTACTGCGCCACCCTGCGCACCCTGGAGGAGGCGACCCGGGTGGATGTTACGCTCCGGCCGAAGCTCGAAGAGCCGGGAAATCAGCTCAACTACCGCCGTCACGAACTCGCCGGACTGCTCATCACTTTCGGGACAGACCAGTCGGTCTATACGCCCGATTCACCCTTCAAGGCGGCGCTGACCATCCGGAATACCCGCGCGGAAGCGGTGCGCTTTACCTTCGCCGACGAGCAGTATGTCAAGTGGAGTCTTGACTCGGAAGGCGGGATCATTGAACTCGTTGAGGACGAGCGGGCCGCGCGTCCGGCCGGAACCGCCGAGTTTTCCATCACGATCGAGCCTGGCGAGACCCGGGAGTTTGTCCGCACTTCCACCTTCGCGGGCAAGGTGCCCGAGCACGGGGGAAAATACGCTATCCGGGCGGAGCTGCGGTTCACCGGGTGTTCCATTCCCGAAATCGGGCCGGGCGATATCGGCGACTACATCAAGGTGCTTGTAACGCCAAGCGAAAGCAACCGGATCGAGGCCCGCGGCCATAACAAGGAGATCGTGGTGGACCTCCGTCGGAACAGCCGCGCGCTCATCAATATTGTCACCCGCACCGATGACGTGGCGGGAGAAGTTGCGGTCACCGAGATAACAAAGAACCTCCACGCCAGCCGGGACCGGTTCCGCTTCGTCACGATGGTCGATGTGGATGCCGATGCCGCCATACGGACCGGTATGGAGCACGCCCTGGTCCGCATTTACTACCGGCCGGAGGATTTTGGCCCCGGATTCGCCCCGGAAAAGCTGGTGATTTCACACTGGGACGACAAGTCGGACCATCCCCGCTGGGAAGACCTGGAAACCCGGGTGGACACAGTGAACGGCTTTGTCGAAGCCACCACGACGAGCTTCAGTTCCTTCGCGCTCTTTGAGAAGGACGCGGCGACCGGTGTGGACCAGACAGTGCCTTCGGCTTTCCGGCTGGAACAGAACACGCCCAATCCCTTCAATCCCTCCACCACCATCCGGTTCGCACTGCCCGCCGCGGGGACGGTCCGGCTCATGGTGTACAACATCGCCGGACAGGAAGTGGCCCGGCTGGTGAATGGTCCTCTGCCGGCCGGAACCCATCAGGTGATGTTCGAGGGTTCGCGTCTGGCCTCCGGCGTCTATTTCTACCGCCTGCAGGCGCCGGGGTTCACCAGAACCCGCAAGATGCTGCTCATCAAGTAGAGCATGGCTGCTCCGGCAGAGCATGGCTGCTCCGGCATCTTGTCGGGACAGGGGTCCGTACTCGGGGGAGGGCGGGCCCCTTTTCTTTGGGTGAAAACATCGGGTATCGGAACCAGGGCAGACGAAAGCGCGGTCGATGAAAGGGGATTTTCTGCCGGGGCAGAGTGGAGGAGTCCGGGTTTCTTGGGTAACGGACTGCTCCGCGTGGTCT
>JAWLHT010000040.1:287-22717 GCA_041690195.1 Candidatus Latescibacterota bacterium | reverse complement strand
GAGGGGGAATTGAGCCATAGGAAGCACTGAGATGGCCGATAACGAGTCATCCCCTCTCTCATTGAGAGAGGGGAACGAGGGGTGAGTTATATTTTCAGGCCCGAATTACAAAACATCAGTACACTACTATCTGCTTATCTTTACGACAATGGGAATAGGGATGAGTTAGATTTTCAAAACACCCGTTCACCACAAACCGCTTCTGTTTACGGCTATGCCCCCTGGTCCCCGGAAGAGGATGGGACCAGAGGGCAATCGGGTGCTCAGATTGGCGAACCGGGTACGCCGGTTACCATGTCCGGCCGGTGAGATACTTCTCCCGCTGCTCGGGAGTGAGTTTGAAGTCCGGTTTCTCCGTCCGGAGCCAGGAGTCGAAGTCCTTCTCGATTTCCGGGGTCCAGCGGTTGTCGATCTGTCCGGCGGTGTACTTGCCCTGCTTCATGCGGAGCTGCCCGAACTCGTCGCGGAGGGTGATTATCTCAGAGGTGATCACCGCTTCCTCGGCGAGGTGGGCCGGAAGGAAGAGTACGCCCTCGCTGCCGCCGAGCACGATGTCGCCGGGCATCACCACCGCGCGCCCGAGCCGGACCGGAAGGTTGATTCCCATGAGCATGACATTGTCGAGGAACGAAGGGTCCCAACCCCGGTTGTAGACCGGACAGTCATCCACGAGGAGCACGCTCTCCAGGTCGCGGCAGCCGCCGTTGACGATGTAGCCGTTGCCGGACTTTTCCCTGATCATGGTGGAGAGATTGTTCCCCGCGAAGGTTCCCTCGACCACCTTGCCGAAGAGGTCCACCACGAGCACGTCGCCCTTTCGCAGCTTGCCGATGACCCAGGAGTTTTGCGCCCCGCTCTCTCCGGCGCGCTTGCCCTCGGCGTTGATGGCTTCGTTCACGTCGGGACGGGTGGGCATGAACGCCGCGGTGAGGGCGCGACCCACCAGCCTGGGGTGCTCGTGGGTCTTCACCCAGCCCGACTCGAACTGGTTCACGAAGCCGTGACGCCGCAGCACCGACCAGGCGTCCTCGATGTTGACCTTCTTCATCCGCTCCAGCAGTTCATCCGGGACATGGGGACGGCCGTCCGCAAGACGCTCTCCCTTCCAGAGAGGGGAGTACCGAATGACATCTTCCTTGCCGAATACGCCTGGCTGGGCGTTGACTGATGCAGACAGGACGGCGGCACCGAACACAATCCCGGCTGTCGCGATGATGAATCTTCTCCGCATGCAACTCTCCTGAGAAAAATGATTCTGAAAACCACCGGCGGGACTTCTCCCGCCGGGTGCATCCGTATGGCAAGTGATACAGCCGGCCGGGGCCGGTCACCGGAAATACGGGACCGGTCCCATCCAATGCCGGATATTATATCGATTTCGTTTCAAAACTCGTAAAGTGGCTCCGGTAGTATCCTCAGTTTACGGACATCCGTTGGGGGCAGGCCCGACACTGGTGTTACCGTCCAATTCCCTGTCATTTTTTCTTTGTTCGTGCCGTTCGTGCTTTTCGTGGTTCTAATCAGTATTGTTCTCCGGGATGACGGCTATAGACCTGCGAAAAGGCGAAAGAATCTGAACCACGAAAGACACGAAAAGCACGAACAATACTGTTCGGTTCAAAACTCGAAAATGCGCCGGTGGCATCCTCGGTTTACGGACATCGGGTGGGCGCTTTCTTTAACGTATGGTCAGAAGCGGGTATTACTTCCCGACCTTCTTCGCCGTCCACTTCCCGGTCCAGTACTCGCCCATGTTGACCTCGCCTTCCATGACATCGCCCTTGAGCGTTCCGGTGAACCGGAAGGGAGCATCGGCTGACTCATAGCGGAGATTGGTGTTGAAACTCACCGTATCGCCCCGCACCGTTCCCCGGAGCGATGCCTCCCGGAGCGATCCCTTGTAGGTCCCGGAGAGCGTGCTGTCCTTGAGGACGATAGTCGCGGTGTGGGTGGCCTTTCCGCAGCAGAACTGGATGTCGATGGTCCATTTTCCCCCGGGCGAGGCGGAGGCGTCCTGCGCGGCCGCCGGAGCGGCAATGGTCAGCAGAAGAAGGAGAAGGCTCGCAAGTATGCGCATGGTGGTGATTTCTCCTGAAAGATGGTGGGTTTGCGGCCCCGGAACGTCCGGAGCCGCATGCATCCATGCCGTCCATTTCGGTCAGGCGCTCGCCCCGGCCAAAATTTCACCGAGCCGTTTCGCCACGATGACCTCATCGCCCTCTTCCAGCATGTAGGACATGATGTACATGCCGTTGCCGCTCGCGGACATCCAGATGCGGGGATCGCCCTCGCGGAGCTGACGGTGCACCTCGGCGGGAGCAATCTTCACCGCGGCCTGGTCCCAGGTGATGTTCATGGTGGGGGCGACATTGGACCGGCGTTTGGGCTGGTTGATGGTAAAGGTCACCGTGGGAGTCTTGGATGCCGCCTCTCCGATGTAGTTCAGCTTGCGCTCAAACTCCTTCGCCTCGGCGGCGTGGTCACGGTGGTTGACCCAGAGGTCGAGCGCGGTGAGAACGCCGATGATCTCCTCCTTGCCCACCTTCATGGGACGACCGAAGGAGTGGTGGGGCGAGTTGTTCAGGAACGCGGCCTGAATCAGGTCTTTCCGGCCCAGGAGCAGTCCGGCGCTCTGGGGGCCGCGCAGGCATTTCCCGCCGCTGTAGGCGACCAGGTCGGCGCCGGCCTGGAGGTAGATATCGGGAACATCGGGCCGTTCCGCCGCGGCGTCCACCAGGACCGGGATGCCGTGCCGTTTCGCCACCGCGATGATCTCTTCGAGAGTGATCTTCCCGTTGTCCAGCACCTCTCCGAGCACGAAAACCATGGCGGTCTTGTCCCCGGCTTTTTTCTCCATGTCCTCCGCGCTGTCGTACTCCACCATCTTCGCTCCGGTCATCCAAACCGAGCGGTCATAGACCACGCGGTGTGAGGTGTGGATGAGCACCTCGTTTTTCATGCCCGTGGTGTCCGGGAGCATGGCCATCTTTTCCGGGTCGGCCCCGGCCATGCAGGCCGCGGTGGCCGCGGTGATGGACCCGGCCGCGCCGGAGAACACGCCGCCCCATTCCGCGCCGGTCAGCTCGGCCAGCTTCTTCCCCGCGCCTTCCATGAGTTCGTCCATGTGGACATAGCGCTTTCCCGCCTCGTCCATGGCGGCTTTCACCTCGGGGAGCATGAGGGAGCCGCTCAGGATGGTCATGGTGCCCCAGCAGTTGATGACCGGGCGCACCCCGATGGCCTCATAGGTGAGATAGGGGCCGACCTTCTTCCCGCCAGCCTTCGCGTCGCATGCGCCGCCAAGCGCGCCCGCCAAAACGGCCGTACCGCTTCCGGCGAAGAACGCGCGCCGGGAAAGGCGGCTTTCGGGTTTGTTCGTGGTATCGCTCATGATGTCCGTTCCTCCGTGAAAAAGGAAAGATCCAAAGATCCGGAGTGTAGGAGAATCCGGCCGGTCTGCCGGAAATGCATGCATTATCCGGCGTCCTTCCGGAATGTTTCTGGGGCAGGCCGACGCCTCACCGGTTCAGACGTTCTGTGCCGTTCACTTTGGCTCTTTGGATCTCTGGCACTCTGGCACTCTGGCACTTTCATTACTTTATTTCGTTTTCGCCGCGATGAACGACGCCTGCACCCGCACCGCGCCCGTTTCCTTACCGCTGTTGGGCATGAGGCAGGTCCGGACGCCGGGCCCGGCCGAATAGAACTCCCTGTATACCGCGTTCATGGGCGCGTAATCGTCGATATCCCTCAGGTAGACGTGGCCGGAGACGATACTGGCGAAATCCAGTCCGGCCGCGGAGAGAATGTCGAGATGGTTCTGGGCCATCTGACGGGTCTGCGTCGCCAGGTCGGCGGAAACCTCGCCGGTCAGGGGGTCACAACCCGGGAGCATGGAGAGGTACAGCGTGTTCCCGGCCCAGACCGCGGGGCTCGCCGCCATCACCCGGCCGTCGGCGCCAAACTTCATGTTTGCGGGACGGAGCACCTTGCGGGACTTTAGGTTTGTCGTGGCCCAGCAGGTAACTTCCACGTGGGAGCCGCCGGGAATCCAGTCCACCAGCACCGTGGCGCGGGCGGGCTCGTTGCCGAACTCGAAGTATTCACTGTAGACCTTGTTGAAAATCCCCTGGTTGGCGGGGTCATCAAGGAAGACATGCATCATGACCGCGTGACGGAAGTCCAGCTTCGCCTCGCGGAGGGTGGCCCGGACATTCTCCATGCACTGGCGGACCTGGTCCTCGAAGGTGGCGGGATGTCCGCCGCCGGGGAGCTGGTCGCCCTTGCCGGAGACATACACCATGTCCCCCGCCCGCATGCCCGGCGTGAAGGGGAACCCGGCCGGAGGCGCGCCCACCGGCCTCACCCCTTTGGGATCGGAATAGGCGATACAGGTTATCTCGATGCGCGAATCACCGGGTACGCTCGGCACGCCCACCGTGGTGCGCGCGGGCGGGTTCTTCGGAAAAAACTCGCCGTAGACCTTGTTGAATTCGGGATAATAGGCCGGGTCCTCCAGGTAGCAGAAGGAGTGAACCACGTTCTCCAGGTCCAGTCCGGCGGCCTGGAGGGTTTTGCGGACCTCGTTCAGGCAGTTGCGGGTTTTGCCGGCGATATCCTCGTCGGGCTTGTAGTCTCCCTTACCCGCCACATAGACGGTTTTGCCGACCGCGACGCCCGGCGCGAAAAGCCCGTTGGGGCGCTTGCCGTCCGCGGTGAGGAACCTTTTTTCCGGAACCTGGGCCAGTGCGGCGGAAACGGTCAGGGCGAACAGGGTCAGGATCAGAACGCTTTTTTTCATTCGACGATTCTCCATATAATGTGCGTGATGTCCGGTGATCAGCGGTTCTCCCGCCTCCGCGGCATTCCCGCCGCATGGGGGCGCGAACGGCGCGGGGCGGATGTTCCCGCCCACCTCCGCATTGGCCGGGAATGACGGTATGCCCGTTTCCGGCAAAGGCGGAGGAAGACGCTGAAGACCGGCGCTACAGCTTCACCGCGTTTTTCTCGATGTACTCATCCACTTTCGATTTTCCGGTCCGGCGCTGGTCGATGTAATAGAAACACTCGGCGTACTTCAGGCCGTGTTCCCTGCCGTTCCGTTCCTCGTCGCCGAGCAGGAACGTCCGGATGTACTCCCGGTCGGCGGTGCGGTCGTCATTGCCGAGCAGGGGGAGTTTTTTCCCCTCTTTGGCCAGGCGCACCCGGAGAAGGGAACCGGAGTTCCCGCCGCCCTGGGACCGGCATTCCGCGATGGAGTCGATTTTCTTCTCGATCCATGGGCCGATGTCCACCACCCGGTTATGGGGCTGGCCGGGACGGCCCACGAAGTAGTACCGCTCCTTTACGCCGTGGGGTTTGACGCCCGCCTCGGCGTACTCGGGGTAATCGTTGCCCATGGCGGACATCCAGCAGGCCTCCTCAACCACCCGTCCGGTCACCCAGTGGTCCGGATTCTCCTCGCCGTGGCCCCAGGGATTGAAGGTGAGCACCGTATCCACCTTGAGCATGCGGAAGATGAACACCAGCCTCGACCGGAATTCCAGCGCGGAAATCTGGTTCATGTCGTGGTTGCGGTAGTAGAAGTCGAAAACCTCGGATATGCCGAGCGCCTTCGCCATCCTGAAATGCTCTTCCTCGTTGGTCTTGATGTTCGTGTTCGTCGAGTTCGGCCCGCAGCGCTCGTCGTTGGTGGTGCGGATGATGTACCCGGTATACCCCTCAGCGATCAGCTTGGCGCAGGTTCCGGCGCAGTAGTAGGGAATGTCGTCGAGATGGGCGTGCACCGCCGCGAACACCTTCCCCTGATGGGGCTTTCCCGTAGCGGGCTTTTCCACCACGATATCGCCGATATCGGCTCTGCTCATGGATAGCTCCTTACGATACAGTACTATTTGAACCACGGGGATATTTCCATATCCCGCATCTTTATTGCCGGGAATGCCCCCGAATCATGGGCGTGCGTCCCGCAATGCGGATGACTTTTTATTGAATGCCCGCCTGAATCTTCGGGCAATTACCATACTAATTTTCCGGCTACTGCGCACGGATGAAGAACGAAGGACCAGTAAAGGACAAGGGCCAATAGCTGCTGTCATTCTTTTTGCCATCTACATCAAAAGAAAATGTCGTCAACGGAACCGTGGCGTATGCCCTGCAATTCACCCCATCCTTATCCGTTGTGAGTGTCACCTGAAAATCAAAGCTGGTTGGCGAACGCAAATCAGACAAAACCGGTGAGCCTTCAGTCGTCAGAGCCATTTTCATCTGCGGATTGAGGCTCGGCTCACCCACTTCCCATTGTTCGCTGGGAAAAACCCGGGTATTGAAGGTCGCGGTCATACGACCGGAAATGCGGGCGTTCAAGGGGGCCACAATATTCCCGTTCACTTCTTTCACTCCCGGGCCGCTTACGGCGAGGGTGGCGTTCATAGTCATTACGAAGACGGAATCGGCATATTGTCCCATGCCCATAACATTGGCGTGCGTGGAGGTTTTCGTCTGGGTGACCGTGGCATTCGGGGCTTCCATTTTAATCGTGCCCCGGTCAACCACCACGTTTGTCGGTTTCGCCCAGTCGATCTCGATATTCACATCGACACTATCCGTACCACTGTATATGCGAAGCGTGCTTTTCCCGCCGAACACGCCCCATGGCACGGTAAACGATCCGTCCGCGGCGCTCAACTTATCCGTAACGCCGCCTTCCCATGTCTGAGAGCCATCATGGTATACGCTTTTTACCCTGGCGTTGGCGATTGCCTTTCCGGAGGCATCCTCCAGTCTGCCTTTCACCGTGTAGCTCCAGCCGATGCCATGCATGAGGGGCTGAAAAAGGCGCTCCTTTTGCACTGCCCCAAGATATTCCGCTATCCGCTGGCGGAGCAGATCGATGTTCGTGGGAACGGGGGGGTGATACATCACATTGAAAATATTCGGGAAGTCCGCTCCGATAACCGGGGCCTTGCGGGTTTTTCCTTTTTCCGCGGAATAAATATCGGCGATCGTATCCGCGGTGCGATGCAGACTCGCGAGCATGACACAGCCGAATCCCTCAATGCTCGGGGCGTCAACTTTCCAGGGAGCATTCAGCGATGAATAAAGAAACGTTTTCGGCTCGGTTGGCTTGGAATAGACACCGACCGTTCCGTTCATGAAATAATCGGCGAAATAGGCCGGCTCTTCGATGTACATCATTTTACGGTCGTACACAACTCCAAGCCCGTGGTGTCTCGTATCCCAGGGCATCTGGCTGAACACGGTCATATAGGCCGAATTCCCACCGATGACATGGAACAGGTAATGGCCTGTTTCGTGGGCGATATGGCCCGCGATCACCGCCGGGTCCGTATATGACTTGTCGATGGAAATGCTGTAGGAATTGATGGTTTCCAACGGGGTGTAGAGAAAAAACCCTTTGTAGTCATCGCCTCCGAACGAGAGATTCCACCGCATGCTGCCAAGGATATTTTCCCGGGCGGTGCTTGCCATGGCGGCGGGAAGCTGGTCAAGATAGTATCCGCAGACATGAGCCGCCGCGTCTTTGTAGGCTTTCAGTTTCACATCGTCCGGAGTATCCTTCTGGACATGAGATATCCAGTAATGATTGAAACCCTGGTAACCGGTCGGCTTTCTCTGTCCGATTTTCCCCGCAACCTCGAACGGCATGATAAGATCGAACGCCACTTTCCCATCGGAAAGCACACGCGGAGGGATACTCACCCAGGACTTGCCGTTTTCATAATCTTCCGACAGCCCGAAACCGGCGCCATAACCGTACACAAGATAGGTGTCGCCGTCTTCCGGTTCGAATACCAGCGAGACTTTGTTGTCACGGTCATAATCGATGAAGTAGCCCTCGCCCGATACCGGAGCAGTCACGGGGGAAACAATGGGTGCGGTGGTGATTGTTCCGGTACCCCCCTCCGGAAAAAGAATGGTCAGTCCGGTGACGCTGTCGGCAATGGTTTGATTCGGCTGGGCGGAAATGGTTCGCACTACGGTCTGGCCCAGCTTGAAATCCCCGGTGGTGGACTTCCCGTCAGAATCGGCGGGATTTTTACTATCTTTGGAACAGGCGCAGACAAAGATCGCAAGGAGAAAGGTGAACGCCGCGCGAGAGCTGCATCTCGAAAGAAACATAAGCATCTCCTCATAAAGATGGGGAAACACACCGGCCAAAGCTCATCGGAGACAACTGCCTGCAGGAACGCTCACTTCAACGGTATCGCGTTTTTATCTATGTACTCCTTCATGGTCGGATTGTAACTTCCCGGGCCGATATAGTGGAACGCCTCGGCGTATTCGAGACCGTACTTCTTCCCCAGCGCCTTCTCGTCCTCCATGAGGAACTGCTTGATGTACTGGTAGTTGGCGGTATCGTTGTCGGAGCCAAGAATGGGGAGGCGTTTGCCTTCCTTCGCCAGACGATCTCGGAGCTGCTGTCCGGCGTCTCCGGCCGGACCCTGAGCGATATTGGCCATGTTGGAGCGGATACGGGCGTCGATATGGGGCGTGATGTCCACCACCCGGTTGACGAGTTGCGGACCACGGGCGTGATAGTATTTTTCCCGGACGCCTTTCGGTTTGATGCCTGCCTTGAAGTGCTCGGGGTAGTCCTTGCCGCCGCCGGCCATCCAGCAGGCCGCCTCCACCGCCCGCGCGGTCATGTAGTGGTCCGGGTTCTCCTCGTAGAGGCCGTACGGGTCGTAGGAAATCACCGTATCCACCTGCAGCGCCCGGAAGAGGAAAATGAGCCGGGCTTTCATCTCGATGATGTCCACATCCTCCATGCGGTGGTTGCGGTAGCCGAGATTGAATACCTTCTTCAGCCCGAGCGCCCTGGCCACAGCGTCCCAGTCCTTCTCGTTCGCTACCGTGGTGTCGCCCACCGTGCCCGGCCCGGCGTGGTCGTCGTTGGTGGTGTTGATGAGATACCCGGTGTAGCCTTCGCTGATGAGCTTGGCCACCGTTCCGGCGGCGAAAATGGGGATGTCGTCGGCGTGCGGCTGAATGGCAGCGAGCACCTTGCCTTCGTGGGGACGGCCGGTTTGGGCCCGCTCGACCACCAGGTCATCGGTGAAAATCATGTGGTTGGACTGGGATGCATGGGCGGTTCCCGCCCCGGTGAGGCCGAGCACCCCTCCGGCCAGCGCTCCTCCCGCCAGAGTTCTCCCCAGAAACGTGCGTCTTTCCATACCTGCTCCTCCACCCGGTGAATCATGCGGCGGCCGGGGGTGTTTGCCGGTCCGCCGCGGTTTTCCGCGCATAAAGAGAGTATGGATAGTATGGTAAAAAAAGAAGGTTTGTCAAAGGGGATTTTCGTATATATTCCATACTTGCATATACCCGTTAGCGGAACAACCGGTGCGGCCGCGGAGGTGCGTTTCCATCCGTCCGTCGCGCCGCGAACACAGGAGGAAGAGGATGAAGCGGCGTGCGGCATTGATTCTCATGGCGGCGGCGTTTACGGCCACCGGAGCATTTTCCGCTTTTCCGCAGCAGGAGGCGCGGTACGACCTGCTCATAAAGGGCGGGCGGGTCATCGACCCGGCCAACAACCTGGACCGGGTGATGGACGTGGCGGTCAAGGACGGGAAAATCGCCCGGGTGGACCGGAACATTCCGGTCTCGGATGCGGCACAGGTCGTTTCGGCGAAGGGATACATGGTCACACCGGGCATCATCGACATCCACGCCCACGTCTACTATACTTACTTCACCAGCGCGGCCCGGTCGGTAATCCCGGACGACATCTGCTTCCCCTCGGGGGTGACCACGGTGGTGGATGCCGGGACCGCGGGCGCGGATAACGTGGAGGACTTCATCGCCCTGCTTGGGAGGGGGCGGTCCAACACCCGGGTGCGCACGTTTGCCTTCCTCAATATTTCCCGGACCGGCATGAATGAGGGCGAGCAGGACCCGCGGATGTTCAATGTTCAGGCGGCGGTGAACATGGCCAAAAAATATCCCGACTTCATCCTCGGCTTCAAAACCGCCCACTACTGGACCAACAAGCCCTACGACGAACTGCACACCCCCTGGGCCACGGTGGACAGCCTGCTCGCCGCGGGACGCGCCGCGAACCTGCCGGTGATGATCGACTTCTTCCCCCGCGCGGGTGATGGAACCTGGCCCTCCCGCACCTACCGCGAGCTCATCCTCGAAAAGATGCGGCCGGGAGACATCCATACCCATAACTATGCCCGCCATTTCCCGGTGATCCGGGAGGACGGCACAGTCAATCCCGATATCCTCGAGGCCCAGAAGCGCGGAGTGATTTTCGACCTCGGACACGGCGCCGGCAGCTTCGTCTACCGGAACGCGGTTCCCGCCATGCGGCAGGGATACCTCCCCAATTCCATCAGCACCGACCTCCACGGCGCCAACACCTCCGGCCCGGTGATCAATATGCTGTTCGTCATGTCCAAGATGCTCAACCTCGGCATGCCGCTCGGGGATGTCATCCGCCGCTCCACGGTCAACCCCGCCCGGGTGATCAACCGTCCCGAACTGGGCACCCTGAGCGTGGGCGGACCCGCCGACATCGCCGTGATCGAGATGCGCAAGGGGAATTTCGGTTTCCCGGATACCAGCGCGGGAAAAATTACGGGCAACCGTAAACTGGAATGCCTCCTGACCGTATCCCGGGGACGCGTGGTCTGGGACCAATACGGCTGGACCCGGCCCCAGTGGGAGGATATCCCCCGTGACTCCGACTATTGGCAGAACCCTTCCGATTCGAAGTACTGAACATCTCCCCCGCTGTTTCCCCGCCGCCCCGCTCCGGATACCCGGAGCGGGGCGGCGCGTTTTCGATCCGCACCGTTTCCGCCTCCGGCATAGTCGCTCCTTCCCCGCTCTCCCCGACATTCCGGCAACCCAAGGGAACGGGAGCCGGAGAAAGGCGGTCCCCATGCCTCCCTCCGCCAGAACTCACCGAATCCACTCCGGATGCAGTTCGAAAAGCACTTGATATATTTTTTGTTTCTTATATATTAATATATGATACATAAGGGACGGTTTTTCCTCTCACCAGCACAGGAGGCACCTATGAAAAAGCTCCTCGTCCTTGCTTTCCTCGTCGGGCTCGCCATGAACCCTGGGATCGCTTCCGCCCAGTTCCACGGAGCGTTCAATGTCGGGTTTCCCATGCCCACCGGAGATTTCGCCGATATCGCCAAACCAGGGTTCAGCGGTGGAGCGGAATTGTACTACTCTCTGCCTCAGCTCCCGAACCTGCAGCTCGGCGGACGGGCCGCCTACAACTGGTTCGACCTGGAGGACGACCAGCCGGAGGGCAGCTACAGCATCATAGAACTGACTCCCTCGGCAAGGTACATGTTCCGTGACTACAGCGATACCTACAACGTTTTCAATGTCTTCCTGCAGGTCGGAGCCGGGGCGTACCGCTGGAACATCGACCTGGATGATGCTGATGGTGACGATGGTTTCGACTTCGGATTCAATGTCGGCGTCGGAGCATCCGGGCGATTCACAGACCGCTGGAGCTTCTACATCCAGCCTCAGTTCCACTGGGTGAGCGGCGAGGATGAGAACCTGACCTATTTCCCCCTCAATATCGGAATCATGTTCTGATTTCACCTTTCGCCTGATACGCCGGAAGGTTCGCCTCCCGGCCGCATAATCCCCCGACCTCCCTCCGGGGGATTTTTTTTACTCTTCGCTGTTTTTTTTGTGGGTATATGAACGTGAAGGGTGAAAAAGGCACAGAGGCCCAAAGGGAGAAACCGCAGGGCGGGCGAGGCATGCCTCGCCCGCCCTGAACCGCATACTCCGGCATGGGCGGCCGGCTCCCTTCTCCTGACTCCTGGCTCCTTCTTTCTTCACTCGTTTACCCACATATCAGCAAAATGTCAAAGCGCTTGTTTCCATACACTGCGCCGGGGTTCCCGCTCTCGAACGGCTCCGGCTCAACCGGACGACCGTTTTTGGGATCCGCCCGGCATCCCGTGCCGCGTCCCCCCTGATTTCTCTTGCGCACGGGCCGGATGGCTGCTTTCTTTGTGGAATACCGTCCGGCGATATTCAGCCCGGAGCACAAGCCCGGAGCAACGCTGAAGATGGGCGCTGTTCACGGATACCCCTGGTCCGCACCCGTGTGAAAGGAGCTTTTCCATGCAGCGCCACTGTTTTGCGCGACGGAGCGCCGTCCCGGTTCTCCTCGCGGCCGCTTTCCTGATTTGCGGGGCCGGAGCACCGGACTGCGCCGAAAGGATGAAGGTCATCTTCGATACCGATCTGGCGGGGGATATCGACGATGCCTTTGCCCACGGTCTGGTCCAGGTCAGCCCGGAATTCGAGGTGCTCGGCATCACGGTCTGCGATGGTCCCACGGAGCGCCGGGCGCGGGTGAGCTGCCGCATGCTCTGCGAATGCGGGCAGGAGAATATCCCGGTCGCGGTGGGTCGCCCCACCCGTCTGAACGACCGTCACCCCGAACAACTCATCTGGGGCGACGGGTTCGAACGGGTTCGTCCGATCAGGGAATCCGCCGCCGATTTCATCATTCGCATGCTCCGGAAATATCCCGGCGAAGTGACCATCATCGCGGTGGGACCGGTCACCAATCTGGCCGACGTGATTGACAGGGACCCCCAAGCCTGGAAAATGGTCAAAGCCGTCTACTCCATGTTCGGCTCCTTCTATATGGGATACGACCAGGGGGCGCGGCCGGATGCGGAGTGGAACGTCAAGTGCGACGTGGAGGCCGCGCAGAAGTTCATGAATTCCGGTGTACCCATCATCCTGGCCGGGCTGGATGTGACCGCACCGGTGAAGTTTACCGCCGAGCGCCGGCTCATGCTCCACATGCGCCATTCCCCTCTCACCGACGCCATCTCCGGACTCTACTCCCTGTGGGCGGGAAACAACCCGGACGCCACGCCGACGCTTTTCGACCCGGTGGCAGTGGCCATGGCCATCACGGATGATTTCGTTACCACCCGCGCCGCCCATGTCCGGGTCACCGACGAGGGATACACGGTTGTTGACGAGTCCCGGGCTTCAAATTGCCGGATCGGGATGCATGTCCGGCGGGACGCCCTGCTGCAATGGATATCCCACCGGCTGATCCACCAGAATCTGATGGGGAAGTAAGACCAGTCTGATCCGTTGGTGCGCATGATAAGATGTATAAAAAGCTGATTCAAAGATTCTTATTCCTCTTCCGTGGTGTATCTTATCTTAACCAGCTTGTCTTTTCTTCGCGTCTTGGCGCCTTGGCGTGAGACTATTCTTTTCTTCGTCCTTCTCCTCGCCGGAGGATTGGTATGGTTGTCGTCCAAATGTACGCGGTGGCGGTGCTGATGTGCTTCATCACCATGCTGTGCTGGGGATCCTGGGCGAATACCCAGAAATTGGCTTCGAAGGAGTGGCGATTCCAGCTTTACTACTGGGATTACGCCATCGGGACGGTGCTGCTGGCGCTCCTGTTCGGGGTTACGCTGGGGAGCATGGGGAATGCGGGACGGCCCTTTTTCGCGGATATCGCCCAAGCGAGCGGTTCGGCGCTGTGGTCGGCGTTTCTCGGTGGAATCGTGTTCAATCTGGCCAATATCCTCGTGGTCGCGGCCATCGACATCGCCGGAATGGCCGTGGCCTTCCCGGTGGGGATCGGGCTGGCGCTGGTGATCGGGGTGATCACCAACTATATCGCCGTGCCGGTGGGAAACCCGCAACTCCTTGCCGTTGGAGTGGCGGGGATCGTACTCGCCATCGTTCTGGACGCGGTAGCCTACAAGCGTCTCTCCACCGGCGCACGAAAAACCCCGGTCAAGGGAATCGTCCTGTCCATTCTCGGCGGCGCGCTCATGGGCTTCTTTTACCGCTTCGTCGCGGCGGCCATGCCAACCGACTTCGTCAATCCCGAACCGGGCAAACTCGGCCCCTACGCCGCTGTGTTCATCTTCTCCCTCGGACTGCTGGCCTCCAATTTTGTCTGGAACAGCATCATCATGGCCAAACCCTTTGCCGGGGACCCCGTGCCGTTCGGTGATTACTTCACCAAGGGCAGTGTCCGCCTTCATTCCATCGGGATTCTCGGGGGAATGATCTGGGGCGTGGGCATGAGCTTCAGTATCATCGCTTCCGGCGCGGCGGGATTCGCCATCTCCTACGGTCTCGGGCAGGGGGCTACCATGGTCGGCGCGCTCTGGGGCGTATTCGTCTGGAAGGAGTTCCGCTCGGCTCCGGCGGGAACCAACGTGCTGCTGAACATCATGTTCTTTTCCTTCATCGCCGGGTTGGGACTGATCATCGCAGCGCGGCTGATATAGCATCAAGTGGACAGCGGCAGTCTGGATCGGATATTACGCCACCGTGTGTACGGCAGGATGGATTATTCCTGAAATCAAGCCGGTGGACGCCGGTCTGCGGTTCCCGGGCGGGAAGAGAAAGGAGGTACGGCATGGCTCCAGTGCTGACTCGGTTGATACTGATGCTTGTTGTTGCCATCATGAGCCGCCCGGCAGATGCGGTTGTTTTGGGCGCGGTTACCAGGTGGAAGCAAGGCCCGAATTCGGTTACGGTTTGCTGCGGAATTCCCCGGGTAAGGATCGAAGCCTGGGATGATGATGTAATCCGGGTGTGGCTGTCGAATGATGGCCTGTTCAACTACTACGACAGCTACAACGATTATCTCATTGACCCCGGACGGGAAAACCTGTCCGGCCCGGCCAGCTTTCGTGTTGCCGAACTCGGGGGGTCCATCGAGGTCCGGACCGATTCACTCCTGGTCCGAATTGGGAAAAAGCCTTTCCGGTTGTCTTTTCACTCCGCTGCGGATGGAACGCTGCTGACCCGTTCTCCGGAGCAAGGTGCTCTCGATACGGACTACCGGGCCTGGTTCGAACGGGATGCCGCAGGAAATACTGAGCACTTTTTCGGCCTGCAGATGCATCCGGGCGCCACCACGCTCGATCTCCGGGATACGGTCTGTGTCACCCAGGATCATAACGGGCATGGTTGGGTGGCGCCGCTCTTTCTCTCCACTGCGGGGTACGGGATTTTTTTTCATAACGAATACGGATGGGAGAACCACTTTTCATTCGGCTCCCGGATATGCTTCGAGAACACGGGGAGTCACGGACAGCTCGACTTCTTTTTCATACGCGGCCCGCGGTTTCCCCAGATTCTCGACCGCTATACCGCGCTGACCGGCCGTCCGGTGCTTCCCCCGAAAAAACTCCTGGGGTTCAACTATCTGGTCCAGGGAACGCCAATCACACATGAAGAGGCGTTTCCCGAATGGATTGCGAGGAGATACCCGATAGACGGGTGTATAACGTTCACCGACAAGCCGGTCGAGACCGAGGAAGACATGGCTGCGGTAAACGCGACCGCACGGCGCATCCACGCCGCACATGGTTCCTTCGGGTTCTATTTCGACCTGAACCCGTGTCCGGGAACATTCCGCGACCTGAATCCCGAAGACCGCGAATACCCGTACGACCAGTGGAACCGGTTCACGTCAGTCCTGACCGATCGCCTTCTGAAGAACGGTGTGGACTGGTTCTGGGTGGATGAAACCGATGACTTCGGAAAAGTTGAAACGCTTGATGAACGGGGCCCGTTTCATCTCTATCGGGCCATGACCGGAGCCATGACCGCGTTCGATGGACGACGGGGATTTCTCTGCGGGCGGGGAGGGTATGCCGGCTGTCAGCGGTTCGGATACCCATGGATGGGTGACATACCCTATGACCGCACCTGCATACTGGCTAATCTGGCCAACGGACTTGTGGGAGTGGCTCACTCCACTCACGACCTTTCAGGCGCGAGCGTATCGCAGCTTTCCGAAACCGCTTTCCTTCAGGGGGTCAAGACCAATTTGCTCAATCCGATAACCCAGTGCAACTCATGGGTGCCGGGACAAAAGCCCTGTCACCGTCCCTGGGAATGGTCGCCCAAAGCGGAAGCGGTTTTCCGGAAGTTCCTGGATCTTCATTACCGGCTTGTCCCATATTTCTACACCACATTTCGTCAGGCACACGATACCGGTCTTCCCGACTGGCGGGCGCTGGTGCTGAACTGGCAGGACGACCCGAATACATACGGCTCGGACGAGTTCATGATCGGTGACTGGCTTCTGGCGGCCCCGCTCTACTCCGGGCTCTCACGGGATGTCTATTTGCCTGCCGGGAAATGGATATACTACTTCACGGATCAGGTGTACGAAGGCCCGGCCACCCTGAAGGACTTCACGGTCAGGGATGAAGAGTATCCCCTCTTTGTCAGGGCTGGGGCGGTCATTCCCATGATGCCGCCGGTTCGGAATCTCGACGGCCCGTCTTCGAAAACACGGATTCTGGCGGTCTACCCGCATGGAGAGTCGGCCTGTTCGGTATATGAGGACGATGGGACAACCGTTGCATACCGAAAAGGCGCTTTCAGCCGGACTCCCGTTATCTGCCGCGAAACGGCGGAACGGGTTACCGTGGAGATCGGGACGTCTGCCGGGGAGAGTACATTCTCCCCCGAGGAGTATATTCTGGAGATTCACCTTGCGGATAAGCCTTCCTCAGTCAAAATAAACGGCCAGACAGTTCCGGAGGTATCCGGAAACGGGGAACGGACCTCCGGTTCGACGGAATGGTCGCTTTCCACGCTGTACCCGGAACATTCACGGGGTATCGTGGTCCGGATACCGTCTGCCTCCGCAGGGACTGTCGTGGAATTGAATCAATAATCGTTCGAACCGGTTTGACCTGTGGGCGTCGGAAATGAAACGTTTACCGATGTCCGGTTCAGGATCATCATACCACAGTCGTACCGAAGTGATTCCCCCGGGTAAGCTCCAGGGGGGTTTTCATCCGCGCAGAGGGTCAATGTTGAGATTTATCCTTACCTTTACAGCCATCGCGCTCTTTTGCTCGGTTTCCTTCGCTTCCGATTTCGAGGAGGATGTCATCCAAACCTCCGCGGGCGATCTCCGGGTCACGTTCATCGGCCACGGCACGCTCATGCTCCGGTTCGGCGGAAAGGTCATCCATGTGGATCCCTGGAGCGCGCTCGCCGATTATTCGGAGCTTCCCCGGGCCGACCTGGTGCTCCTGACCCACCACCATATCGACCACCTGGACTCGCTGGCGCTCTTCCTCCTCCGCCGCAACGACACGGTCACCATCGGCACGGTGGAGTGCGCCGACCGGGTCCACGGGGTCACCGTGCTCCGGAACGGGGAGGAGACGAAAGCCCTTGGACTGCGCATCGAGGCGGTTCCCGCCTACAACTCCGTCCGTCCGGACCGTCGCCCGGTTCACCCCAAGGGACAGAGCAACGGGTACATCGTGATATTTGGGGATAAGCGCGTTTATTTCGCCGCCGAGACGGAGAACATTCCCGAACTGGCCCGGATCATGGCCGTTGATGTCGCATTTGTGGCCATGGACGGCGTCTACAACATGACTCCGGAGGAGGCCGCGGAGGCGGTGCGGGTGTTTCAGCCCAAAGTGGTCTATCCCGTCCACTTCGGAACCGCCGATGTCTCGCAATTCTCCAGGGCGCTGAAAGGTTCCGGCATCGAGGTGCGGGTACGGAAAATGCGGTAACCGCCGGGAATGCGTCCGCCGCGCCGTGGAATCCGGCTTTCCGGAGCATGCGGTCCGTTCGCCGCCGAAACGAAACGGAAGGAGACGAGCCATGCAGAACGCTTCGCGAAGGGATTTTCTCCGGGCCGGCGGAATCGTCGCGGGCGCCGCATTGGCGGGGGCGTCCCCCCGATCCGCGGAGGAGCTTCCGTCCCGGAAGCCCAACATCCTCCTGCTCATGACCGACCAGCACCGGGCCGACTGTCTGGGGTGTGACGGCAACCCGGTGATACGAACCCCGAACCTGGACCGTCTGGCCCGTGAGGGCATGCGCTTCTCACGCGCCTACAGCTCCACTCCCACCTGTACCCCAGCCCGTTCCGCGCTCCTCACCGGGCTTTCCCCGTGGCATCACGGGATGCTCGGCTACGGGCGCGTGGCGGACCGCTACCCGGTGGAGCTTCCCCGGGCTCTCCGCGAGGCGGGATACCACACCCTGGGCATCGGTAAGATGCACTGGTTTCCCCAGCGTCACCTGCACGGATTCCACCGGACCATCCTTGATGAATCGAGCCGGGTGGAAACGCCCGGATTCGAAAGCGACTACCGGGCCTGGTTCCGGGAGCGCGCGCCCGAGGGCATGGCGTACGATGTCACCGGCATCGGATGGAACGACTACCGGGCGAAAGCGTATGTCCCGCCGGAGGAACTGCACCCCACTCGCTGGACGGCGCAGACCGCCATCGATTTCATAGAGAGTTATCGTCGCGAAGAGCCCTTCTTCCTCAAGGTATCGTTCGCCCGCCCGCACAGCCCTTACGATCCGCCGCAACGGTTCATGGACGCCTACCGCGAGGATGACATGCCCGCGCCGCACATCGGCGACTGGGCCGGGAAGCATGCTCCGGCGAATCCGGAGAATTTCACTTCCTGGCACGGCGACCTCGGAGTCGAACAGGCGCGGCGCTCCCGGAGGGGCTACTACGGGTCCGTGTCCTTCATCGACGAGCAGATCGGGCGCATCCTTGGTTCGCTGGAGCGGCGCGGGATACTTGACAACACCTTCATCCTCTTCACCGCCGATCACGGCGACATGACCGGCGACCACAACCTGTGGCGGAAATCCTATCCCTTCGAGGCTTCCGCGCGGATTCCCTTCCTGGTGCGCCCGTCGGCGGGTATGCCCGGAACCCGCGGCGCGATGTGCGACCGTCCGGTGGAGCTGCGCGACGTGCTCCCGACTTTCCTCGACGCCGCCGGGGTCCCCTGTCCGGAGGGCTTGGACGGCCGCAGCGTGCTGGACCTGGCGCGGGGAAAGGAATGGCGGGAGGCGATAGACCTGGAGCACGATGTCTGCTACAGCCCCGACAACCACTGGAACGCCCTCGCGGACAGCCGCTGGAAATATGTGTATCACGCCCGGGACGGCGCGGAGCAACTCTTCGACCTCCGGGAGGATCCCCATGAGATCCGCGATCTGGCGCCGGAACCCCGGTACCGCTCCCAAGTCCGGGAATGGCGGGCGCGGATGGTGGAACACCTGGCCGAACGGGGCGAGCCGTTCGTGGTGAACGGGAACCTGGCCCCCCGTCCGAAATCGATGCTCTACTCACCGCACTATCCCGGCGCGGCGAAGGGATGAAAAAGTCCAAAGACGGTCGGACCGGTGATGTCGCGAAGGCCAGACAGAATCGTGCCGATTCTCCCGGGGAACCGGGCCGGAACTGATGCGCGCGGTTGAAACGAATCGTTTCCCCCAGATTCTTCTTTTCTTTCGCGTCTTGCTTTTCCCCTTATCTTTTCCTTTGCGTCTTCGCGTCTTTGCGTGAGAAAATTTCTTTTCCGTGGAGCGAAACATGAGCAAACCCATCGTGGTGGTCGGCAGTTCGAATACTGACATGATTGTCCGGGTAGAGCGCATCCCCCGTCCGGGTGAAACGGTCATCGGCGGCGTATTTTCCACCGCGGCGGGCGGCAAGGGAGCCAACCAGGCGGTGGCGGCGGCCCGCGCGGGCGGGAAGGTGGCGCTGGTGGGACGGGTGGGATGGGACATGTTCGGGGATCAGGCGTTGGAAGGATTCGACCGGGACGGCATCGATACCCGTCACATGGTCCGGGACGAGGGCGCGCCCTCCGGCGTGGCGTTCATCGTCGTGGACTCCCGGGGAGAGAACAGCATCGCCGTTGCGTCCGGAGCCAACGCCAATGTTTCGCCCGCCGACGCCGAAGCGGCCCGGGAATTGATCGAGGGGGCCGAAATCCTGCTCATGCAGCTCGAAATCCCACTGGAAACCGTGCGGGCCGCAGCGGAAGCCGCCGCAGCGCAGGGCGTGACAGTGATCCTCAATCCCGCTCCCGCGCAGCCGCTGGACGACGCGTTCCTGCGGTGCGTTTCCATTCTCACCCCCAACGAGACCGAGGCCGAACTCCTGACCGGCATTCCGGTGGAGGACGAGGCCTCCGCCGCCCGCGCCGCGGACGCCCTCCGCGCCCGGGGTGTGGATATCGTGCTGGTGACACGGGGCTCGGGAGGGGTGTTCGCCGCCGCGCCGGAATTCCGGGGGAACATTCCCTGCTTCCCGGTGGACTGCGTGGATACCACCGCCGCCGGGGATGTGTTCAACGGCGCGCTGGCGGTGGCGCTCTCCGAGGGACGGGACCTCCGCGAGGCCGTCCGGTTCGCGTCCGCCGCGGCCGCGATCTCGGTGACCCGCCTGGGAGCCCAGCCTTCCGCACCGAAACGGGAAGAAATCGAGGCGTTTCTGCGTGAACGGTCCTGAATCCCGGACAGCCGGACTAGGGACCACCATGCAAAGCATGGGCCGTCATCCGTTCTCCGGCAGGCGTCTCCCCCACTCAGCCAAAGGACGAGCTCATGAACCGTACTGTACCCGTTTTACTCCTTTCATTGGGACTGCTCGGCGGATACGCCGTCGCGGCGCAGGAGAAAATTCCGCTTCCCGAACCGAAAATTCGGGGAGAGTTCATGGAGGCGCTCAGAAGCCGGGGAACCGCCAAGAGCTTCCGGGCGAAGGACCTGTCCCCGCAGGTCCTGTCGGATTTGCTCTGGGCGGCGTTCGGGGTCAACGACGAACGCACCGGGCGGAGAACTGCGGCCTCGGCGTTCAATATCCGGGAAATGGAAATCTATGTGCTCACCAAGGACGGCGGATTCCGGTACGACGCGGCGGAACGGGCGCTGGAACAGATCACCGGAGAGGATGTCCGGAGCGTTCTCTTCAACCAGGAGTACGCGAAGAACGCCCCGGTGCATCTCGTCTATGTCGCCGACCATGCGGTTTCCCGCGCCCGCTATCCGGAATGGGGCCAGCCGATGATCGAGGAGTACTCGGTGCTCCACACCGGACTCATCGCGCAGAACGTGTATCTCTTCTGCGCGGCGCGGGGACTGGGAACCGTGGTGCGGGATCTCGTTCACCCCGAAGAACTCCGCAGAATGCTGAAATTGGGCGACAATTACACGATCATCATGTCGCAGGCGGTGGGATACCCGGGGAAGTAGTACTCAAGTTCAATCAGATCGTGAAGAAAGACGAAGAAGCCTGTTTGACTGGGGATGCGGGGAAACACCCCGGAAATACTTATCTGAATGGGGATGCGGGGGATGCATGGGATACGCATAGGATGAAAGACAAAACCGGCGTGGGCGCGGTTCTTTTTATCCGTTTTTTATCCTGTTTTTTCCCGCGCATCCCCATTCAGACAGGTAATTCGGGGTCCCCGGGCGAATCGGTACGATTCGCCCGGGGTTATCGGGCGCATCCCCAATCAGACCGGCGTTCCACGGCTTGCTTCACGATGTGATTCACCTTCGGTATCAGGTTTGGATGGTCGTTCCGCATTTTCCTGATGTCATTCCCGCTTCATTTTGTATATTCCCCCTCGCAGTCCATATCTCTGAACATATTTCTGCAAGGAAGAACATGATAGACCTGCGCAGCGACACCATCACCCGTCCCACTCCCGCCATGCGGGAGGCCATGGCCCGCGCCGAAGTCGGGGACATGGTCTATGGCGAAGACCCAACCGTCCGGGCCCTCGAAGAGCAGACCGCCGAAATCCTCGGAAAGGAAGCGGCGCTCTTCATGCCCTCCGGAACCATGTCCAACCAGGTCGCGGTGCGGAGCCACACCGAGCACGGCGACGAGCTGATCATGGACTACAAGACCCACATCCACTATTACGAGGTCGGGGGGGCCGCGGCGCTCTCCGGAGTCTCCTGCCGCATGATCATCGGGGAACGGGGGATTTTTACCGGCGAGGACGTTGTTTCCGCGCTCCGCCCATGGAACATCCATTACCCGGTGGCGAAGCTCGTGGTCATCGAGAACACCCACAACAAGGGCGGTGGCAGCATCTGGCCCATCGAGACCATCGCCGATGTTGAGGCCACCGCCCGGCGGTACAGCCTGAAGATGCACATGGACGGCGCCCGGCTCTGGCACGCCACAGCGGCGTCGGGTGTCCCGGAGCGGGAGTACGCCGCCCATTTCGATTCGGTGAGCGTCTGCTTCTCCAAGGGCCTCGGTGCGCCCATCGGGTCGGCGCTGGCCGGGGAACGGACCTTCATCGAGCGGGCGGAGCGGTTCCGCAAGCAGTTCGGCGGCGGCATGCGCCAGGCCGGCATCATCGCGGCCGGGGCGCTCTATGCCCTCGACCATCACCGCGAACGCCTGGCGGAAGACCACGAAAACGCCCTCCGTCTGGCCGAAGGGATCGCGAACACCCCGGGATTCGAGATTGATTTCAATACGGTGGAGACCAACATCGTCAATTTTCATCCCCGGCGGACCAGCGCGCCGGAACTGGCGCAGAAGCTACTCTCAGAGGGAGGGTATGTCATGGCCACCGCCGCCGACA
>JAWLHT010000040.1:0-277 GCA_041690195.1 Candidatus Latescibacterota bacterium | reverse complement strand
CGCGCGGTGACCCACCTGGATATCGACCGGACCGACATCGAGCGGGTGCTTGGCATCATTGCAAAATCTGTGTAAATGCTCAATGAAATATTCGTCCTGGAGTTACAAAGGGGGCTTCGCTGTCTTTTGAAGAATGAACGCCACAGAGGCGCAGTCGGGGCAAGGCATGCCTCGCCCCGACGACTCCGGCTTTTTCCCTTCTCCCGGCTCCTTCTTTTATCTCTCGTTTACCCACAGAAGCCCGCGAGACGCCAGAAAAGTATTGACATGTCCGGAA
>JAWLHT010000039.1:0-23117 GCA_041690195.1 Candidatus Latescibacterota bacterium | reverse complement strand
TTCGTTCAGGGAGCGATAGCCGCTGGAGTCGATGGCGGTATAATGCACAAACACGTCCTCGCCACTCTCACGCTGGATGAAGCCGAAGCCTTTTTCGCCGTTGAACCACTTGACCGTACCTTTTTCCATGGATCACCTCTCAGAAATAACTGTTCGTATCGACCTGCAACGCAGGTCATAGACCTGTACCGCCAATCGTCCTGCCTTCAAAAACACAAAAACCGCCCCGGAACATTGTACTGTCCAGTAGCGATTTTGTTACCGCGGGCTTGTACAAGCGAGAGACACGTGAGCCATTTCCCGAGGAATAAAAGGTCAACAACGGCGTACATAGATCATAAGATACCACACTCAACTACCGGAAGCAAGTCTTTTTTTATGACTCCGGGAAAACAATCCGCACTTTACGCACGCCGTGCCCTTTCCGCATTGTAGGGCGCCTTACCATCGGTTCCAGTGAATATTGTTTGGGTCCCACTTGTCTTTTGGCGGTTCTTCACCGGTTGGGTATCCGATGGAAATGATGTTGAGGGGTATCACCTCTTCCGGAAGGCCCAGCACCTTCTGCACATAAGCGGTCGGTTCCGGGTTGAGATATATACCGCACCAGACTGCTCCAAGTCCGATGGCTTCCGCGGCGAGCAAAATGTTTTCGGACGCGGCCGAACAGTCCTGTACCCACACATCGCTGGGAAGCCCCTTGCGTTTATCACCGCAGACCACGATGGCGGCCTGGGCCTGCCGCAGCATTTTGGACCACGGGCTGGCGTGATAGAGTGTATCGAGCACCGCCCGGTCGGTTACGGCGACAAAGGCCCAAGGGCGCTTGTCTGCCGCGGTCGGGGCGGCCATTCCCGCTCTGAGCAAGGTTTCAAGCTGATCCCTTGAAACGGGCTTGTCCAGATATTTCCGTACGCTTTTCCGGTTGTGAATTACGGTGAGAGCATCCGGAACGTACTGGCGGTCCTGGGCGTCCGCGGTTCCCGTCAGTGCAACAAGTGCGGCGGCCAGCCAGAGAAGGGCAGGATGGGTGACCATCATGGATTCCCCCGTAAAGTGGGCGCGCAAAGTCAAGCGCCCTGGAATGGTTTGTCCCGGCAGTGCATGACTACCGCCGGATATTTTTCGGAATATGTCAGCTTCCGGAGCGGATGTCAACGGGAATGAGCAGACCGGATCGAATGGGTTTTGTCCCGCGAACCGGGATCTACACCCGGGGAAGTTCGATTTCCACGGTCGTGCCGGTTCCGGGAGTGCTTTCCAAACGGATGGACCCGCCGTGCGCCTCGACAATGCGCTTGACAATGTAGAGTCCCAGACCGGTGCCGTGGGCCATACTCCGGGTGTGGGCAAGCCGTCCAAAGGGCTGGAAGAGCCCGGCCTGGTCCTCGGGAGGGATTCCCACTCCCCGGTCCGTGATGCGAAAAGCCGCCCGGTCGCCCCGGCACTCTGTCCGAAGCGTTATCGTTGTTTTCTCGGGACTGTATTTAACCGCATTGGAGAGGAGATTGTGAATCACCCGTTCCAGCCGACGGCGGTCTCCCAGGACCATGCAGTCACCGCCGGATTCGAACTCCAGCCGATGGCTGGAGAGCAGCACCGCCTGTTCGGAAAAAATCTCCCGGACCAGCCCGGAAAGGTCAAGTTCAGCCGGCTGGAGGGTGAGACGGCCGGTTTCTACCTGAACCGTGTCGGTGAGGTCCTGTATGAGGTCTTCAATGCGGTTCGTTTCCGCGAGTACGCGTTCCAGCCAGGGACGGGCCTGTTCCGGCGCCGGGGATTTACGAAGGATCATCCGGGTTGTGGCGCCGATATTCACCGTTGGATTTTTGATATCGTGGAACACCGAGGCGATGAACTCGTGACGAGCCTTTTCACGTCGTTCTATATCCGCCGCCATGTCGTTGAACATCTCCCCGAGGGCGCCCAGTTCGTCACGGGAAGACACCCGGGCCCTGGCCTGGAAATCTCCTTCCCGGAACCGGGCGGCCGTCCGGCTCAATTCGAGCGTGGGGGGAATGATCCTGCGAACCAGGGCGGCCGAACCGGCCACAACAACCGCCGCCATCGTGACAATCAGTACGATCACCCATCCGTGCACAATACGGAGCAGATTCTCATGGGCGGTGACAGTATTGTCCATCTGGACATCATTGGCCGCCCAGAACCGTTCGATAGAGGTGAGAAGTCCCGTGGTCAGGCCGAGCATCACCTCCGGTGACGCGGGAGAACCGGCCGAAACGGCGGCGTCATATTCCCGAAACCGGTCTTCTATCTCGGTGATGAGCGCCAGTTCATTCGGCGTGGTCGCGGTAAGATCGAGGTTGCGGACAACATCGCGGGCCTCGCTGAGAGCGCCGGCCCTCACCGGTTCGAGATCCTTCCTGCCGGTCAAGCGGAGCAGAAGGTCAGCGCGCCGTTCCTCAAGAATGGCATTCGTGAGCTGGAGCGAGGCCTCTTTGGCCCGGGAATCAAGGAGCAGACGGGTGGTCTGGGTTTCGAGTTGACCGCTGATGGCGAGCAGGGCGGCGATGAGGACAGCGCAGGCGCTGACCACTATGCTGACCCATACCAGGATGTACCGCTTAATGCTGGTTTGGAAAATTCCAGGGAGCAAGGGGGAATCTCCTTTCTCCAATACTGAAGCCGACTATGGGGAGGGGACGTAAAGCGAACGGTATCTGCAATGAGAACGTTTCACGCGGGAGGATGTTTCACAAAATAACAAGGTTCTTCGCTGTATTCAATGGGTAAACGAGAGTGAAGAGAGAAAGGGGCAAGGGCACAAAGGGAAAGACCGTAGGGGCGAGGCATGCCTCGACTGCCCTGAACAGTACAATCCGTAGCTGGCGGCCGGTTTCCTTCTCCTGAATCCCGACTCTTCTTTTTTCACTCGTCTCCCCGCACAATCAGCGATGTGTCCAATAAAACCGTTCAGGGTACAACCGGCTTCCGGGCTTTACGAATGGGTGAAGCGTTCATCGCTCCGGAGTGAGTACATACACCCGGTCGCCCTCCCGCACCCGCTTTGTCAGGGCGATTCCCACGACCGAGCCCCGCTCCGCGCGTTCGACCGGACGGTTGCCTTCCGAGCGGAAAGAGTCAACGGTACACTCCAACGCGCCGGTGGTGGGCCCGGTAATGAGCAGCCGTTCCCCCCGGACGAGCGGGCGGGCTTCCAGCAGGATATCCGCGGCCCGGGCTTTCGGATACCAGTTCGCCACCCGTCCGGCATACTCCTTCGCCACCGTGGCCAGGTTCCCCGCATGGCTGGCCATTTCGTGGTCCGGGCGTTCGAGGTAGAATCCCCGGGAGAACCCGCGGTTGAACACGCCCCGAAGCCGTTCGGTCAGCCGCGCGGCCAGTTCCGGGGAGAAGACGCCCGCGCGGACGGCCTCCCGGGCCTCCCGGTAGCATTCCACCGTGGTCTGTACATACCGGGCGTCGCGCATGCGTCCCTCGATTTTGAAGGCGTCGACTCCCGCTTCCATGAGACGGTCCAGGATGTCCAGCGCGCAGATGTCGCGGGCGCTCAGCACGGCATGCCCGTCAAGGACCAGTTCGCTGCCGTTCATCTCGTCGGTGACCCGCCAGGTCCGGCGGCAGGGTTGAAGGCAGTCGCCGAGGTTTGCGCTTCGCCCGTTGAGGAACTGGCTGACCAGGCACCGGCCGCTCACCGCGACGCACATCGCGCCGTGGACGAAGCACTCGAACTCCATCCGGGAGCCCCGCTCCCGGGTCCGGGCGATCACTCCGCGCACCTGTTCCAGGGAGAGTTCCCGGGCCAGGACGATGCGGTGCACCCCGGCGGCCTCGTAAAATGCGACGGCCCGGCTGTTGGCGGCGGAAGCCTGGGTGGAGAGATGGATGCGCAGCCCCCGCTCCCGGGCCAGCTCCAGCATGCCCATGTCCCAGAGAATTACCGCATCCGCGCCGCAACCGGCGGCATGGTCGAGCGCGCGGGCGGCCCGGTCGAACCCGTCGTCGAAAAGAAGCGTATTCACCGCCAGGTAAAATTTTACGCCCCGGTCATGAGCCCGAAGAATCAGGTCCCGGATATCATCGGGGGTGAATGCTTCCGCCCCTGCGCGGAGATTGAGGCCGTCCGCACCGACATACACGGCGTCCGCGCCAACGTTCAGAGCCGCGGCAAAGCTCTCCCGAGATCCCGCCGGGGCGGTTATTTCCGGCTTTGTCTCCGGTCCGGATGCCGGATCATCATTGATGTGGTGCATGGAAATTTTCCCGCTGGCTAGTGCAAGTTATCCTCGGGTTGGATCGAATCGGGAAGCAAGAGCCCATCACATCCGCGCCGGAAACAGACTGAGGTCGGTTGTTCAGCGGTCCCAGTTCCAGGATTTCTGAGCGGGCCGCCAGCGGGACTTGGGCTCGAAGTAGTCCCAGAATATCCGGGAGAGATCCCGCAGGAGCACGAATCCCTCGTTATCGTTCCCCCAGCTCTCGTCCTGCTGGTTTCGGGAAATGACGGAGAATACATAATCCCCGTGAGGCGCGTTGACCAGCACCACCTCCGACCGGGACCGGTTCACCGCTCCCTGCTTGGACGCGGTCTGGACATAAGGAGGAATGCTGGAGAGCGCTTCCCCGCTCCAGTAAATCCGGGTAAGCACGCGGTACATCTCCTCGCTCGCCGCGGGGCTGACCGCCTTGCCCTCCCGGATCAGGGTGAGCATACGGCAGATTTCCCTTGGTGAGGTTTGTCCCCAACCGTACTGTGCGTACGCATCCTCCCGTCCCGTGGTGCGGGAGTTCATGCGGTACGCCTGGAAACCGTAGGACTCGAGAACCTCGTTGATGCGTCCGCCGCCGCCTGCGAGCTGCTGCAACCAGATAGAGGCTGAGTTGTCGCTGATGGTGATCATGAGCATGATGAGCTTGCTCAGGCGAATGGTCTGCCCGACCTGGAACCGGGAGAGAATGTCGTCGTTCATCCCCTGATAGGTATACTCTCCGGTGTATTTGAGCTCCTGGTGATAGGACAGATCCCCCCGCTCGATTTTGTCGAAGATGGCGAGCATGATGGCCACCTTGATCATGCTCGCGGTGGGGAAGAGCTCGTCCTCCCGGACCATTGCGGCCTTGCCGCTGGAAAGGTGGCGGACATAGGCTCCGGCTTCGCCCCGGAAGGGAGCGATACGTTCCTCCACCAGCTTCTGGAGCTTGTTGTCCCGTTTTTCCTTCGCGGTCGCGCCGAACGCCCCGGGGACGCTCCCCAGGCTTCCCAGCCCGGCGATTCCGGCGGTCGAGCCGATGAGAAACGATCTTCTGGAATGGGCCATCATCTCTGCCTTTCAGATAATGAAGGAGTCAGGAGTCAGAATTCAGGAGCCGGGGGTAAACTGATACCGGGTATCGCCGGTGCTCGAAAAGATTGTCTGAATTGGGATGCGCGGGATTACCCCAGCCGAATCGTACCGATTCGCCCGGGGACCCCGTGATGAAGACAGGATGATAAGGATGATGAAAGAATCGAGTGCCCCCGGTTTTGTCTTTCATCATCCTTTATCCCATACATCCTGCGCATCCCAATTCAGACAGGTATTTCGGTACGATTCGATTGGGGTGTTCCCCCATATCCCAATTCAGACAGGCAGTTCGGGGAAGTGCCGCGTATATCCGTCTACTTCAGGCGGGCCGCTTCCGGCATGCCCGCGCACCGGGGGCTTTCAGCGCTGAAGCTCACCATGCGTTCCCACAGCCAGGGCATGGTTTCGCGGATGCTCTTCTGGGCCTCGGGCGAGATATTCCCGCCGCTCATGGGCACGCGGCGGACATCCTCGATATCCAGATGACCGGGATCGCGTCCGTACTTGTATTCATAGGTGAACGCCCCCGCGGGGGTGAGCCGGGCTCCCGGCGCGGCGGTGTTCGGCACGGAGATGTAGAACTCGTCCACCGGGATGGCCGCATGCTCGCCCTTCCCGAGGAGCAGGCCAGAATCGGAGAGCGCGGTGTAGAGCTGCTCCGCGGTGAGCCGGGCGGGATCGACGAAGGCGAGCTTTTCCGCGATCACGCCGCGGTAGGGCGTGTTGCCGTCCGGGGCCGTGTAGTCCCGGAGCCGGGCGAAGGACGCCGCGATGCGGTCCACGTGGTAGGGGAAATGGGTGCAGCCGAGAATGACCGTGCCGATGGGGTCGCCCGCGCCGCTTCGGCGGTGGTTCTCCGCCAGGGTGGCGGCATGGTAGCGGATGTAATTTTCCACCGAATTGAGTTTCCAGGAGGCGGGATCGTTTCGGTCTCCGAGGATGCCCTCCGGCTCAAAGGCGTAGCGGTCCAGGAGTGTGGTGTCGATGGGAGCGTCGGCGCTCCCGACCGCGGGGCCACGGTACTCGGCGGTGGAATGCGCGCCGGACGGAATGATGTAGGCGGCATCGCCTTCCACGGCGCTGGCCAGGCCGTGGCAGCCCTGCTGGACTACCACGGGCGGCTCCTCGCCTGCCGCTCGGAACACGGTGTCCACGGCACGGACGTATCCTTCGCTTTTGCAGGTCCCCACGGTGGCCATTACCGCGACCGCGGATTTGCCGCTGGCGGCGCGCTCCCCGGCAGCGCCCTTCGCGCCCGCTTCCACCACGCCGACCAGGTATACCGGGATTCCCCATTCACCGAACGCCGCTCGGATGTGCTCCAGGCCGTACGCCGTGGCGGTGTTGCAGGCGATGACCACGGCCTTGACCGGCGGTTTGTCCGTCCGGGGTTCGGCGGCCTCCGCCGAGGGCCAATAGCGGGTTCCGAGTAGGAATATGGCGTCCTTGAGGGCCAGCTCGCGGAGGAACTCCTCCTTTCCCGCGGCGGGATAGTCGCCATAGGGCATGTTGGCCTGGTCGCCCAGGTAGATGAAGCGCTCATTTTCGAAATCCGGACGACCGTCCGGCCCCGGAGCGCGGGTGTCGTTGTTGAACTCGTCCAGGCGGACAATCTCCGCCAGCACGGTCAGTCCCCCGATGCCGGAGTCGAACACTCCGACCGGAAGAGCCCGGAGATCACCCCGGTACCGATCGAAGGGGACCGAGAACAGCGGGGAGCCGCCGCTTTTGACCACTTCGGTCAGGGATGCGGACGCCTGGGTCTGGGGCGTGTCCTTGCCGCCGCATGACGCGGCGAAAACGGCGAGCAGGAGCGCAGTGAGGCCCCGAAGCAGACGGGAAGCCGCTTCCGGGCGGAATTCTGGTCGGATGGTGCGCATGGAGTGCCTTTCGGTATGAGACAAGTCTTTTTGCACTGCAGGGTGAATGCGGATGACCGTTAACGGGTTGAGTCGGCAGGGCAGGAGATTCAGCGGCGCAAGTGAATGAAAGCCATACCTCCCGGCGGTTCCGGGCCCTTGCCGCGATAGGTCCGTTCAGTTATCCCCCTTGACAAGGGGGATGTCCGAAGGACAGGGGGTTCAGCGGCGTTGGCGATGGAGCTCTCTCGTCACTCTCGCCGTGTCTGAATCCTCTGCCGCCTAAAAACTGACATCGCTCCGCTCAGGATACCGCTTCGCTCATATCCGCCCGGACCGGATGCTCCGCCTCGTATCCCTCCTCGAAGCGGTCGATGACCGAGGCCACCACGACATCGCCCCAGACGTTTACCGCGGTGCGGAAGCGGTCGAGCAGCCAGTCGATGGAGAGGATGAGGCCGATGCCCTCCACCGGGAGCCCCACGCTCCGGAGCACGATGACCAGCGTGATGAGCCCGGCGCTGGGGATGCCCGCCGCGCCGATGGAGCCGATGGTGGCGGTGAGGACCAGGATGAGCATCTGGCTCAGGCTCAGCGTAATGCCGTAACTCTGGGCGATGAACATGGCGGCCACGACCTGATAAAGCGCGGTGCCGTCCATGTTCACCGTCGCGCCGATGGGGAGCACGAAATTGGCGATCCGCTCCGATATCTTGTTCTTCTCCACGGCGAGCGTGATGGACACCGGCAGGGTGGCCATGCTCGAACTGGTGGAGAAGGCGGTGAGCGTCTGGGGAATCATGTTACGGGCGAAGGTGAAGGGATTGCGGCGGCTCACCAGCCACAGGATGAGGGCGAGGCTGACCCAGGCGTGGACCAGCAGGCCGCCCATCACCGCGCCGCCGTACCGGGCCACCCGGAAGAACTCCGCCACGAATCCGCCCGCCGTGCTCAGTTCGGCGTCGGCGATGCTCCCGGCCACCAGGCCGAAGATGCCGATGGGCGCGACAAGCATGAGCAGTTCCACCGCCTTGATGATGGTGATGTTGACGGCGTTGATGACATCCAAAAGGGGTTTGCCCGCCAGCCCGAGCGTGGAGAGAATGCCGCCGAAGGCGAGGCTGAACAGGATCAGCGGGAAGACGTTCTCCTCCGCCATGGCCCGGATGATGTTCCGGGGCACGAAGCTGTTGAGGATGTCCCCGGCGGTGAGCTTCTTCGGGTTGGCCTTGATGCGGAACCCGGTCCCGTTGAGCTTCGGCTCGACCTTCTTGCCGGTTTCATCCTGCCATTTGAGGATGGGTATTTCCTTCTTTCCGATACGGCTGTCCGGGTCGATGAGCCCGAACGCCCCCTGGTCGGTCAGTTCGACAATCTGGCTCTGGGGGTTGATTTTGGAGGGCAGGAGCAGGTTGGCCCCGTTGAACGAGAGGATGGAACCGCCGGAAAGGGGTGTCTGGACGATGGAATAGGATGCTTCGGGGAATTCGTTCGCCTCGCGGACCATGCCTTTTCCGGGATTGGCGATCACCCCGAGCAGCAGACCGGTGCTGGTCGCGAGGAAGGTGGTGATCAGGTATATCCCGACTGTTTTGAGCCCGATGGAGCCCACGTGGCGGATATCCCCGAGCCCGTTGATTCCCATGATCATGGAGGTGATGATCAGGGGGATGACCATGACGAAGAGGAGGTTCAGGAACACCAGCCCGGCGTACTTGACCTTCACTCCGAAATGGGGGAAGAAATGGCCGACGAGGACGCCAAGGATAACCGCGATGATGATGGGGTATACCGGAATGCGCCGGGACTCGCCCCCGGCGGGGGAATGAGACATGAGTGCTCCTTGTTCGGTGGTCTGCTCGGAAGAAACGCTCCGGTTGCCGGGGAAGGCCGGCTTCCGGTACTGCGGCCCGGCGGTGCGCATACGCTACGAACCGGGATGGACGCCCGGCCGCGGAAAACCTGAACCGATGTCCTATGATACAACATTCCGCCGCAACGATAAAGTTTTTTTTACGGGGAAACGGGCTGGACGCAATCCGGCGGAAGGGCTTTCCTCCGGTTGCGCTCCGCTCCCGTTTCCACCATATTACCGTAAAGACCCGGTTGCTCCGCGCCGGATACGCGCGTCCGGCGGCGCTTGCCGGACGTCCCCATGGGCGCGACGTCCTGTTCCGGTCACCCCCAGTCGACGGGAGACTCCCATTTTCCCCTTTTCTCTCTCATACGCCGAAATCCATTACCGGATGCCGTTTCTGCCCAGCGCCCTTTTCCGACGGGAGCCGGAAATTCTGTTCGACGCTCCGGTTCGGGTGGATCCCCAGCGTCCCGTGCCGCTTTTCCTTCTCATACGGGACGCCCACCGGTTTCCGGTATTGATCGATGAAGCGGTGGTGCATATGGCTCATGAAAGCGGGCTCCGGCGCACCGTGCAGTTTCCCTACGGCGGTCTGGAAGTGCGGGAGCCGATGTGGTGGGATTCCTTCAATATCGTTCCGGAGCGGACTGGATGCTGGACGCTCCACCCCTGTCTCCGGGTACGGCTGAACGGGAAACCACGGTTGGTCCGGACGGATAATTATCCCGGCAGCACGCATCGTCCCCTTACGGTGATGGTCGCCGAAAGCCCTCTTCCCGGTGCGGAGGGCTGGCTTTCCGGGGACCTGCACTGCCACACCGCGTTCACCGCGGACCAGATCGAGTTCGGCCTGCCCCTGGAAGCGGCGGCGCTGGCCGGGATATGCCTGGGGCTGGACTGGATGGCGGCCACCGACCACTCCTACGACCTGGACGACCGCGAGGACGACTATCTCCGCACGGACCCGGACCTGGCCCGGTGGCGTCGGCTCCGGGATACCGCCGGGCTCCTGAACGGTTCGCTGGACGCCTTTACGGTCATTCCCGGCGAAGAGGTTACCTGCCGGAGCCGGTCGGGACGGAACTGTCATCTTCTTGCCATCGGGGCGGAGCGGTTTATCCGGGGGTCCGGAGACGGCGGCGAGCGTGGGCTGCGCACCGCCACCGAGCATACCATCGCCGAGGCGGCGGCCATCTGCGCGGAATGGGGCGGGCTGGCCTGCGCGGCCCACCCTCTGGAACCGGTATCGCTACCCGAACGGCTCATGCTCAACCGGGGTCGCTGGGGAGTACGCGATATGGAAACACCGGGGGTTTCCGCGCTGCAGATTCATAACGGGATTCATGACCGGGGACTGGAGGCGGGATTGCGCGCGTGGGTGAAGCTCCTCCTTGGCGGAAGACGCATCGTCGCGGTCGGCGGGAGCGACTCCCACGGTGATCTTAATTTCCGGAGAGCGGTCAATATTCCGTTTTGTTCGATCGGAGAGTCAGAGAAGCACCGGTTCGGGACAGTGCGTACTCTCGTGTACGCTCCTTCCCGCGCCCGGCACGATATTCTGGAGGCCCTGCGCTCCGGCCGCGCCGTGGTTTCCGAAGGCCCGTTTATTGACCTGTCGGTCGAAAACGGCAACGGAACCGCCCGTCCAGGGGACACCGTGCTTCCGGGGCGGCGGACCGTGCGGGCGGAGTTCGTATCCTCGGCGGAGTTCGGCTCTCTACGAAATTGTCGCATTCTGGCGGGCTCCCGCGACAGCCGGAAGGAACGGGTAATTCCGGTTGCCGGAAGGATGAAAGAAGGGAAAGCCCGTGTAGTGTTCGAGTCCAGGCTCCTGTTGGAAGGGGTCCGCTATCTTCGCGCCGAGGCGGTCACGGTGAATGGACACCGTTGTTTCACCAACCCGGTCTGGATTGAAGGATAGGACAGCCATAAAAGCACGAAGCCCGGAGTGCAAGCGGCAAGGGGCGTGTTCCGGCCGCGGTGGGCTCGCGCACTCAGATACTGGCGTGCCATAGCCTGCCTGTTCCCGTTAATGTATCCTCTTCCGGAGGACTCCCGTGCCCCCCCCGATCTCTTCTTCTCATCTCCGGTCCCTGCGCGCAGAATGGCTGGTGCTGGCCGCTCTTATCACCTTCGCGGCGCATGAGATCCCCCGGGCGCTCTTTCTCGTCACCTGGCAACGTTGGCCGGAGCCGCTGCGTGCCATAGGAATGGAGAATTATTGGTACTTTCTGGCTCTGGTTTTCGGGCTGGCGCTTACACTTCCCGCACCGGTCCGGAGCGGCCTGTGCTTTACGGGTATCCGCAAGTACGCAGTGAGGACGGCGGTTGTCTGCCTGATCCCGGTAATTCTCGCGGCGGTGATTTACCCCCGGTTGCCAGTTCGCCCCTTCTCCGATTCGGCGGCGGGCATCTGGTTACTCTCTCCCCTTGCGCAGGACCTGGTATTCATAGGATATCTCTATGGCCGTATGGAGCCTCTTTTCCCCGGGTTCATCGGACCGCGTTTCCGGGTGCAATGGGCGCTGCCGGTCACGGCGGTTTTCTTTTCCGCCTGGCATCTCCCCAATTTCTCAACGATTCCCGCCGGGTTTGTGTCTTTTCAGCTCTTCTACACCTTCACCATCTTCGTGGTGACCGGCCTTTCCCGTCAGTGGACCGGAAGCCTGATTCCCTTCACGCTCACCCAGTCCGCCATAAACCTCATCGCGTGGATATGGTGAACGTATTCCGGAACGAGATGATGGGTGCGCTTCACTCTCCGGACGCTGAAAGAGTTTGAGGCAGTAAGCTCACAGGAGAGAGAAAAAGACCGTTGAGAAGCGGGTTCCCGGCTCTGTGTGCAAGAAGGGGGCCAAGTTTCCATTCATGGCCCCGCTCCAAACGATTTTTTCGCCACGTATGCGAGCGGTTCCCGCCTTACCGTGCCGCCCGCTCCGTCTCCGGCGTTTCGGTGTGGATGAGATGTGGGGGCCAGTCGCCGAGGAGCTTTCGTATGTATATAATCTGCCCTGTCTCATATGCGTTGTGGTCTGCCACGAGGAGGATTTCCCGGAGATAGGTCCGCCATTCGCCGTGCGGTATTCTGGCGGTGAGATCGATTTCCGGATTTCGCACGAGCCGGAGCACATCCTCGAAATCCTCAAAGAAGCCGGAGTAGGTGGTGATCCACCGGAACTCGGTGAGCTCCGCCGTTTTTGACGGCCAAAGTCCCTGAGGATATTCCGGAGAAACCCAGTCCGGGTCGAGGGTGTACCGCAGGATATCCTCCTGGACGATTCGCATGTGTTCAAGAAGTTCCCAAATGGAATGGCTGTCCGGAGATGGACGTACATGGCGCAGCTTCGGGTTGACGCCGAGGAGAGCTTTGCGGACTCCGGCATGGGCCTCTTCGCTGTCGAGCAGTTTCATCAGGTGTTCACGGAGTACGGTGTCGTTCATGGAACGCCTCCAGGTAGAAATGAATCGGTAATGGATTGGCTGGTTGTGATAATAATGTATATATAATAATATACATGGAAAAGGCGGACGATTGATCCATTTCTCACGAGATGTTGTCATTCAAGTCCATTATCACTGAACAACATCGTTGTTCCTGCGAAATTGGTGCATTATACTGTGGTATAACTTCAGTATGATCGGTCTTCCGCCCGGATGCTGGTATTCCCGCATATCCCAGTGAAAGGATCCCTGTCATGGTAGAAAAGTGGCCCTTTGAATTTCCCGGCGCGTACTGGTTCGACGAGCAGGAGGAACAGGCCGTGCTCGATGTCCTTCGGAACGGTTCCCCTTTTCGCTATTACGGCCTCTGCGAACCGAAATACGCTGATTTGTACGAGGAACGGGCGCGCGCCTTTTACGGGGTGAAGCACGCCCTGACGGTGAACAGCGGCACCGGCGCGCTGGAGTGCGCTATGGCGGCTTTCGGGGTCGGCCCCGGCGACGAGGTGATCATCCCGGCGTTCATGTGGGTGGCCACGGTCGGCGCGGTGGTTCGGGCCAATGCCATCCCGGTGCTCTGCGAAGTGGACGATTCGTTCTGCATGGACCCCGGTGATCTGGAACGCCGCATCACTCCCCGCACCAGACTCGTCATTCCCATCCATATGGCGGGTGCGCCCTGCGACATGGACGGTATTATGGACGTTGCCAACCGTCATGGCGTCCCGGTGCTGGAGGACGTGGCTCAGTGCAACGGCGGCTCCTTCCGGGGTCGGCGGCTCGGGACAATCGGGGCGATGGGTATTTTCAGCCTGCAGTTGAACAAGAACATGACCTGCGGCGAGGGCGGGCTGGTGGTCACCGATGACGACCTCCTCGCCGAGCGGGCCTTCGCGGCGCATGACATGGGACTCATCCGGGTCGGGGGACGCCTCGCTCCGCCCCGTCCGGAAGCCCTTACCTGGGGTGGGGGACGGCGCATGGGAGAACTGGCGGGGGCGCTCGCCGCGGTGCAGATCGAAAAGCTCCCCCGAATCGTGGAGCACATGCGCGGCTCCCGCGACCGCATCAAAGCCATGCTGGCGGATGTACCGGGCCTCGGATTCCGCCGCCTGAACGACGCCGGGGGGAGCACCGGGCCGTTCCTCGTCCTCCTCCTGGAGAACGAGGCAAAAGCGATCACCGCAACAGCGAAGATGAAGGAACTGGGACTGCACAACGTCTTCCGCCTCGCCGAGTACGGTCTCCATATCTATTCCAACATCATCCCTCTGGTTCAGAAGACGCCGCTTTCGCCCGCCGGGAATCCCTGGAGCCTCGAAGCCAACCGGGAAAGCGTCTACGACTACTCCAAGGGCGCCTGCCCCCGGAGCGATGATCTCTTTGCCAGGGCCGTTCTGGTTCCGGTTCCCTCCAGGCTCACCCCGGAGCAGGAGCGGCAGGCCGCCGGGGCCATCCGGGAAGCGGTGGCCGGAATGTAAAAGACGTTTCTCGCAGAGACGCGGAGATAATGAAAGAGAACAAAAGAGAGAAAAGATTTCTCTCACGCAAGGGCGCGAAGACGCAAAGAAAAGATAAGGAAAAAGAAAGACGCAAAAAGAGGGGTTTCGTGTTCGGTGCTACCGGGGAAGGAGACCGGGCGGGGAGTTTCTGCCGGCGTTATTTCTCTGGACGGTTCGGCGGAAACGGGCGACAATTCTCCTGTTCCCCGGAGTTCACCGGGTAATTCCGGGACTGCGACGTGCATGCCGTTTCCGTCCCTTCTCTTTTTTTTTGGAACATGATTCAATGCTTGCTCATATCAGGCCACCTCACTCCGGGGAGGATACTCCGTCATGAAATCCGCTTCTTTCGCAGCCTGGACGCTGGCGCTGATGCTCGCGGCGTCCCCCTCCCTCCGGGCGCAGCAGTTTGTCCAGAATCTCGATGAGTCGAAAGTACCCCGGTACACGCTGCCCGATCCGCTGGTGTGCCTCGACGGCACGAAGGTGAACAATGCGAAAATCTGGGAAGAAAAGCGTCGCCCGGAGATTCTCGGGCTGTTCGGGGAACACATGTTCGGGCGGATGCCGGGACGTCCCGACGGAATGCGGTTCGAGGTCCGGTCTGTCACGAAGAATGCGCTCGGGGGGCTGGCCACCCGCAAAGAGGTGCGCGTCCGGTTCTCCACGGACCCGGACGGTCCGGCCATGGACATCCTCATCTATTTTCCCAACACTCGGTCCGGTCCGGCTCCGGTTTTTCTGGGGCTGAATTTCTACGGCAACCACACCATCTGCGACGACCCGGATATCACCCTCTCCACCTCCTGGATGCGCCCGAACGAGGCAATGGGTGTGGTGAATAACCGGGCCACAGAGGCATCCCGGGGGAAGAGCGCGAAACGCTGGCCGGTCCGAACCATCCTGGAGCGCGGTTACGCCGTCGCGACGATCTATTACGGGGATATCGACCCGGATTATGACGACGGGTTCCAAAACGGCGTGCACCCGCTGTTCTACCGGAACGGGCAGACGAAGCCCGCACCGGACGAGTGGGGCTCCATCGGCGCTTGGGCTTGGGGGCTCAGCCGGGCCATGGACTATTTCGAGACGGACCGGGACATCGACGCGGAACGGGTGGCGGTCATGGGCCACTCCCGTCTGGGAAAAACCGCGCTCTGGGCGGGTGCGACGGACGAGCGGTTCTCCCTGGTGATCTCCAACGATTCCGGCTGCGGCGGCGCGGCGCTTTCGCGTCGCCGGTTCGGAGAGACAGTGCAACAGATCAACACCAACTTCCCCCACTGGTTCTGCGGCAATTTCAAGCGGTACAACGGGCGGGAAGACGATCTCCCCATCGACCAGCACCTGCTTGTCGCGCTCATCGCCCCGCGGCCGGTGTACGTGGCCAGCGCCGAGGAAGACCTCCATGCCGATCCCCGGGGCGAGTTTTTGGGGGCGTATCATGCCTCTCCGGTGTATCGTCTGTTCGGGCGGGAAGGAATCGCTTCGGACACCATGCCCCGGGTAAACGAGCCGGTCGGTGACGTCATCAGCTATCACGTCCGCACGGGCGGGCATAATGTCACCGACTACGACTGGGCCCGGTATCTCGATTTCGCGAACCGTAATCTGACCGGGAAGAAGTAGGAAGTGAGAACCGGTGAAAACGGAAGAGGAGAACGCCAAAGACGTTCTCCTCTTCCGTTTTCACCGGTTTACAGGATTTTGTGGATACTGGTCAGTGCAGCTCAGTACACCTCCGGCACGAAGTTCTGTTCGCAGAGGGGTGGGCGGACGTATCCCTGATCCTCCTGGCGGGGGGGCAGCTCAATAGGCCCCGGCGTGAGATCTTTGTAGGGAGTCTGGCTCAGGAGGTGGTGGATGCAGTTCAGCCGGGCGCGTTTCTTGTCGTCGGCGTCCACCACCCACCAGGGGGCCTCGCGGATGTCGGTGTGGGCGAACATATCGTCCTTTGCCCTGGAATATTCCACCCAGCGGGAGCGGGATTCCATGTCCATGGGGCTGAGCTTCCAGCGTTTGACCGGGTCGGTGTTGCGCTCCTGGAATCTGCGTTCCTGTTCCTCGTCGCTCACCGAAAACCAGTATTTGACGAGGATGATGCCGGAGCGCACCAGCATCCGCTCGAACTCGGGGCAGGAACGGAGGAACTCCCGGTATTCCTCCTCGGTGCAGTAGCCCATGACCCGTTCCACCCCGGCGCGGTTGTACCAGCTACGGTCGAAGAGGACCATTTCTCCCGCCGCGGGGAGGCGGGCGACATAGCGTTGGAAGTACCACTGGGTTTTCTCCCGTTCGGTGGGGGTGCCCAGCGCCTCGATACGGCAGACCCGGGGATTGAGGTGCTGGGTGATGCGTTTGATGACTCCTCCTTTCCCGGCGGCATCGCGGCCCTCGAAAAGGACCACCACCCTGAGTCCTTTGACCCGTATCCACTCCTGGAGTTTCACCAGTTCAGCCTGTAGCCGAAGCAGTTCAGTCTCGTAGAGTTTTTTGGGGAGCTTCTTTTTCCGTTCGCTTTTCTCGCTATCGGCGCACTTGTGCAAAGCGGGCATATCCGTTGCTACTGATTGTTCCTTTGTATGGCGTTTGCCCGGTTTCTTTTTCGGCATGTTGTCGCTCCCTGTGCTGAATCATGATTCCGACGGTTAGAATGAGGCCGTGGTTCTACTTTCTGACCGCTTCCAGGCAGTCCGGCAGGAGGTGGCGTGTAAATGTCCTTCCCCAGCGATAGGACGGCCGGAACGCCTCGGCCATGCGAACGCCGGCCTGGAGACCGCGGAATTTCGCCGGAATTTCGAGAAATGCCTCCATTTCATACCCGAAAAGATCGTGCATCCAGGCGTTTTGGCTGGCGTGCTTGCCCACCCCTTCCAGCTTTTGGGAAAAGACATCGGTGATATCCACATAGATTTCGGGCTCGAAGCCCACACCGGCGATGGTGTCCATAAAGTACACCGCCGGAATGTGGTCTGTCGGCGGCTGCCCGGTTTTGATGTTGGGGACTCCCGCCATGTGGATGCAATCGTCAACGATAGTCCCGGAAATGGAATGATCAGGATTATAATCCTGTCTCCAGTGGCAGAACACCACATCCGGCTTGGCAATCCGGAATGCGTCGATGAACGCCAGCCGGGTCTCTCGCGAGTCGATGAGAAACTCGTCATCGAATCCAAGCCAGATGAGTTCCGCGCCAAAGACATCCGCTCCGGCCACTGCCTCGGCGTACCGGATATCCGCGATTTCGTCCGGAGCGAGCGTGGAGGATCCCACATTGCCGTTTGTAGCCACGCAGAAATGGAGGGAATCACCCCGGTCCCGATATCGGGCCGCGGTACCCCCGGCGAAAGTTTCGATATCGTCGGGATGTGCCCCGACAAAAAGTACGTTCATGCATTCTCCGGGACAGAAAAGGGTGTGACAGAGAATCCTTGACATTTCCGGGTTAGAATATAGTATCTTCCATGAATTGATTCCATGCAACAGGGAAAGTGGATACTTCCAAAAAAAGCCGCCGGCATGTCCGGTAAGGAGGACTCCATGCGCAGGGTGATGCTCCCGTTCGCGATGTTCCTGATCTTTTCTCTGGCGGTTCCGGCTGTCTCTTTGGCTCGGGAGTACAAGGGAGTTATTTTCCCGGACACTGAAACCATCGGAGGTTCCACAGTGCAGCTCGTCGGCGTGGGGCTCCGGAAAAAGCTGATCATCAACGTCTATCTCGGTGCGCTCTACCTCGAAGCTCCGGCCCGGAATGCCGCTGAAGTCATCTCCGCGGATCGTCCCAAACGGGTGGTCCTTCACTTCCTGTACAACAACGTGGGCCGCGACGACCTGATTAACGCCTGGAATGAAGGATTCCGGAACAACGCCGCGGACAGGCTCCCGGCGCTCCGGGACCGCATCACGGAATTTACCGGGTTTTTCACCGAGGGAATGAAGACAGGCGACCGCATCGTAGTTACATACCTCCCCGGAAAAGGAACGGAAGTCGCAATCAAGGGAACGGTGAAGGGAGTCATTCCCGGCGGGGACTTTATGGAGGCGCTCTTCGCGGTCTGGTTCGGAGAACGTCCGCCCAGCGGTGATCTGAAAAAGGGTATGCTGGGAGAGAAATGATGCCGTCGGATAAAGAAATGGATGATTTCGCGTCGCTCCTTATGCCCGAAGTTCTCGACACCATGTTTCACCATGTTGAGGATTACGTCGTTTGGCTGGATAGTACATGCCGTATCCGGGGAGTGAGCCGCTCATTGGCTGGTCTGGTCGGTATTACCCGTGAAGAAGCACTCGGGCGGAATTGTCAGGCAGTGATGAGGTGCCGTAATTCCCGTGGTGAGGATATCTGTGTCGGGCCACTCGGATGCGAACGCGTAATGTACGATGCCCGCCCCGGACCGGTGGTGTCCACGACGGTCGGGATGCTGGACAGTGGATTGCCGCTTGTGAGTTCGATCACTTATCCCTTGATTGTTGAAGGACGGGTTCTCGGGGCTGTCCGGTTTTTTCGGAAAGAGATCGACTCAATGAGTGCGACACCGGACAGGCATGCAGTAATAACGCAACTCTCTCATGAGCTCCGAACCCCCCTGACTTCCATCCAGGGGTATATCGATCTGCTTCTGTCCGGGGATATCGAACGGGGGAGTGATCTGGAGCGGGAATTTTTGCTGACCGTATCCAGGAGTATAGTGCATCTGAACGAAATAATCGGTGAGTTTCTGACCAAAGGTGTCGAAGATTGGTGGAAGGGTTCAGAAACCAGGAGCCAGGAATAGCCAGAAAGAGAGTGATGAAGGATGGGTGGAAAAATTGTCGTGGCGGAAGATAATCCTCAAATCGCCCGTCTGGTCACCTTCAAGCTGGAACGGGAGGGATTTGAACCGGTGTGGGCCCGGGACGGCGAAGAGGCGCTGGCCTTGATTCGGGAACACCGGCCCGATCTGGTCGTCATGGATGTCATGATGCCGATGATGGACGGGTTCGAGGTGTTGCAAGCTCTCAAGATGGACGAGTGCTGCCGTTCCATACCGGTTATCATGCTTACCGCCCGGGCACAGGAGCAGGATGTACTCCAGGGGTTCGGCCTTGGCGCTGAGGATTACATGGTCAAGCCCTTCCGTCCGGCGGAACTCGTGGCAAGAATCCAGAAGATTCTGAACCGGGGATAGAGGGTGATACAGGACGATCAATGTGAGGCCGGAGCGGCTTTCCGGTGGCCGACCCGGTCCATCTTTCCCCATTTTTTTTCACCACGGAGGAATGACCATATTCCCTGTATCCTCCAGAAGGAATGGATCTGCCGATATCCGAAGTTCTCCAGCACGGCGAACAGGAACAGCTTGAAAATATGCCGAATCCGTGGGTATTTGCGGAAGGAAAGTTCTTCCAATACCAGTGCAGAAAGGGAAAGCACCATTCCGAGCAGCACTGCCGCTGTCAGGAAAAGAATCGCGAATCCCGTGTCGATGATCCCGAACGCCCATGAAAAGACGAAAACGATATACCCGGTCAGCTCGATCGCCGGAGCCAGCATCTCGAAAAGAAGAAAGAACGGAAGGGCGAAGCAACCCACCACACCGTACCGGGGATTAAAGAGCATATTCCGGTGGCGCAGGATGGTTTCGATCAGCCCTCGCTGCCATCGGTTCCTCTGACGGGAGAGGGTCGCGATATCTTCCGGCACTTCGGTCCAGCAGACCGGTTCGGGAACGAAGGTGATGCGATAGGGTTTTTTCTGCTCGCGCATGGTTCGGTGCATCCGCACCACCAGTTCCATATCCTCTCCCACCGTATCGTGAAGATATCCTCCGCAGCCGATGACCGCATCTTTCCGGAAAACCCCGAATGCCCCGGATATGATGAGGAGCCCGTTCAGAATATCCCACCCTACTCTCCCGAACAGAAACGACCGGAGATATTCCACAATCTGGAAGTTGGGAAGCCATTTCTCCGAAAGCCCGATTTCAACCACCTCTCCCCCCCGTATGCTGCACCCGTTGGCGACCCGCACGATTCCACCCACAGCCACGGTGTGCGGCGAGTCGAGGAATGGGCGCACCAGTTTGAGCATGACATCGTGTTCCAGTATGGAATCGGCGTCAATGGCGCTTACCAAAGGGTATCGCGAAACGTTGATCCCGGCGTTCAACGCATCGGCTTTTCCTCCGTTTTCCTTGTCCACAACGACGAGGCGGGGATGGTCGTCAGAAACATATACGCCCCGGACCTTCCGGCAGGAAAGCCGGGATTCAAACGGACGATGGGAGGCTCTCAGACGGTACTCGCGCTTTAACACCTCAAGCGTATTGTCTTTGGACCCATCGTTGATTACGATGATTTCGAATTCGGGATAGTGGAGTTGGAGCAGGGACCTGACATTGTCAGCTATGGTGTTCTGTTCATTATACGCCGGGGCCAGGATGGAAATCGGCTTGTAAAAAGAGGATTGAAACATCCTGAGCGAGGACTGTGAAAGGAGGTGTTCCTGAAGGTACCGTCGGATGGCGAAAAACGAGAGAGCGGTGAGAGAAATGTACACACCGTTCACTATGAGAAAGTAGAATAGCATGAACAGGTTGAAGAAGCGAATTGCTTCAATGAGGAACCCGGCCAAGGTTTCTTGCATTTACTCCCCGTTTTTTTCTTCAAGCGCGTGTGCAACGATTGACTCGACTTCGGGAGACAGGGATGATTCTTGTCGCATGTTTCGGAGCATCTCAACTCCGTCTTGCCCCATGCGGACCAGTGAATCGGCACAATACTGTTTCACCCAGAAGCTGCTGTCCCGCCGCAGCATCCCGGCCAATACCGGAACTTCCCGTTTTGTGCCCAAAGCTCCGATTGCCCGCACCGTCTGGCTGCGCACAATCCAGTTGGAAGCGGTCAGATAGTTGGTGAGGGTTGGCAGCGCTTCCGGTTCTTCGAGGATGCCGAGCGCTTTGATACACCCGATCACCAGTTCTTCATCCCTGGTTTCCCGCAGGAGTCCGAGTATGGAGGGAGCGCTCTCCACCACCCGGTTATCGGCAAGAATATCCACCACCAGGCGTTTCGCCGAGGCGGATATTTCCGGGTCGTCGAGCAGGCGGATCAGGGAGGGGTGAACCGGCGCCCCAAATCTGGAGATGACCTCTGATATTTTCGGGAAACTGAGGTCTTCCCGGCGGAGGACTTCCCGGATGATCCGTTCATAATCCAAAGATATGCCGAGCATCTGCAGTCCCTCGAGTGCACTGAACGCCACCACGGAGGACCGGTGGCCCAGCATGCTCAGGAACAGACCCGCTGCGGGCCGGTACCGCATCCTGCCCAGATATCGGACAGCGTACGCCCTCCTCCAGCGGTTACGCCCCCGGGCCTGCTTCATGAGCAGCCGCTCAAGCCGTACCGCACGGAGAAGGTCAAGCAGCTTTTCGTTTTCTGTTCCCTCCAGGTTCTCCAGGTATTCGTCGATAAATTCGCTGAAGATCATCCAGTCCCGGGGTTTGAGAGAGAATCGTGAAGGCTCGAAACTCTCTTGCTCCAGGTATTCCAGAACGAGCGGCTCCCATTCCCTGACCCGCTGCTTCGCATATGCATTGCGGCGGTTATACGAAACCCGCAAAACGAGGGCGTATCCCAACAGGAGAGTCACCAGCGCGAACAGTCCTCCGATGCCGCCGATGACTATTTGCTCGATCAGAGCAGATGGTATGAAAACCGCTGAGTCAAATGGAGCATGCATGCCAGGCGGTTCCTCTCAGAAGCGTGCATCAAGGAGAAGCATGTTTCTCCGGTCAGTTTTTCCCCCGTCCCGGGTGAGTTGATCGTACTGCAGCTTGAGCGCAGTGCGCTCGGATACAACCCATGATGCCCGGACCAGCCAGGAATGAAAACGACCCGAGGCATCACCCCCGAGCTGCGATTCGTATTCCGGGCTGTAGAGACGGTTTCCGCCGGTAATTCCCGCGGCGAGTATGACCCGCTTCAGAATTGTGTGTTGCAGTTCGGTCCAGTACGCCTGGTCATAATGGCCATGGGAGTCCCGGCTGGCGAAGTACTTGCCCCACCAGGAGAAATCGGGCGTAAAGTACCAGCGCATACCGGGAGAGAGGACGGTTACGCTGAATCCGGGATATACGCTTCTCCGGAGACCGGCCCCGAGCAGGTAGCCCGGTTTCTCTCTGGTCAGTTCGAGCGAGAAATGCCGCGAATCCCGGCTGTCGGAATCCGACCCGTAGCCGAATGCCGCCTCGATATACTCAGACCGGGTGAGGGCATATACCACTCCGCCGGTTCCCACGGTGTTGTCCCAGGAAGTCCGGTCATCCCGGTATAGTCTGGCCAGGGTGGATACACGGGAATTCCACCGTACAACCAGAGTATTCTCCCAGGTCCTTGAAATACCGATGCCGTCGTAATCAATGTACGACCCGGACAGGATATTCCGGTATTCCCGGGCTTCCAGCCGGCTTGCGCCCGGCGTGCAGAGTGTAAAAACGAGCAGTACAAACTGAATCCGCTTCATGGCAGGCACCGTATGTTGTTAATATGCAGGGGAATATTCATGATGAACGCAGGAATAATATTGACGTTTGGGGGCGGTGTAAAGCCTTTTTTTGCCAATTCTTTCCGGACCGGGTTCGGGTGTTGTCACAAAGCCCCGTTGCACACTCGAAATGTATTGCTTTTCATCAGGGAAAGCGTAATCTATACGGAAAGTTGTACCGCACGAGAAGATATTCGTTCCAAAATTATTCCGGGAGGGAATGGAATGAGTTCACCGGGTTCGCTGAACACGGGGCTGGATTATGAACGACCATTGAAAATCGCGGATGATATCTACTGGGTCGGTTTTTACGATACGGAATCCGGCCTGCACTGCAACCCCTACCTGATCGTGGACGATGGTGAGGCGGTTATTATCGACAGCGGAAGCCGTCCCGATTTCCCTACCGTTATGATGAAAATTCTCCAAACAGGAGTTGCTCCCGCGATGGTCAGCGCACTGATATACCATCATTACGATCCGGACCTGTGCGCGGGAATTCCGAATTTCGAGGATTTAATTAACCGTGGCGATCTCAAAATCATCTCCGATTCCGCGAATCACATGTTCATCAGGCATTACGGAATTTCATCCCGTCTTTAC
>JAWLHT010000038.1:0-23164 GCA_041690195.1 Candidatus Latescibacterota bacterium | reverse complement strand
ATCTCGTGTACTTCAACATGGGCGAACAGGTCATCACGAATTCAACATCATCGGAAGGTATCGGGACCTTCAGCTCTTTCGAACTGATCGCGTCCGGTCGTATGGGGCCGCGATGACCGACAATCTTTCTCTCGGCCTTACGCTTAAGGCGATTTACTCGAAACTTTCCGATGTGGGGCAGGAAGCGGAAAAAGGCAAGGGCGTGGGCACTACCTTCGCACTCGACCTCGGCGCCATGTACCAGACTCCGGTCAAGGGGCTTACCCTCGGCGCGGCAATTCACAATATCGGACCCAAAATCTCCTACATTGATGTTTCCCAGGCCGACCCGCTGCCTCTGAACTTCGTTCTTGGATTGGCATATACGCCCATTGAGAGCGAGTTCAACAAGCTCACCCTTGTCGCTGATATTTACAAGCCCCTGGTGTCCCGGAAGGCATCTCCGGTCGAGGCGTTGTACAAGGGGTGGTTTGACGAAGATGACGAGATGAGCCAGATCGACTTCCGGGGTGGCGCCGAGTATGTCTACAACAATTTCATGGCTCTCAGAGCCGGTTATACGTATGACAAGGATGGCGAAATCCAGAGCCCGACATTCGGTGTCGGAATTATCTACGACAAGCTTAACGTAGACATTGCATACTATGCCGGTTCTGACAACCCGATGCAGGACTCAATGCGGTTCAGCTTCGCCTATAACTTCTGACCGAGGTGACCACGGGCCCGGCTTGAGGCGCGGCGGCCCGTACGGCATCTCACCGTGCTGTGTTCCCTATACCCGTGCAGGCCTGGCCTGCACGGGACTTCTCCCGGTAAGCGCTTACGATTTGGATCGCGGCAGGGTTGATCCGGTACAGGGCAATCAGATTCTCCTTCATGCCACGCCGCGCAATTTTGCCGGATATGCCCATGATTTGAGAAGCAAAGTAAAGATGCCGTGGGAGTTGAACGCGGCATCCGGAAACCGCAGTTTCCATCATCAGTCTTTTTCATTCGGAGCTCAATTTCTTGAGATATGCCGTTTTTTGCGGACTGTTCGTTCTGGGATGTCTGCTCGGAACCGAGACTTCCGCCCGTGAATACAATGTTCTGGTCATTCGGGTTGATTTTCCCTACGAGGAACCCGACCACGATACGACCTCCGGTCGGGGCGAATTCGATCTGAGCGATTACTACTCAGATCCTGTGGTGCGAAGCCGCTACTTCAACCCGTGGGATGTGCCGCCGCACGACAAACGCTACTTCGATAACCATATGCGGGCGCTCGACCGCTACTGGCGCACCGTGTCGGAAGACAGGGTAACTCTCCGGTGGAACATTTTGCCCGAAGATTCCCGCGGCGCCTACCGGATGTCGAACATCTTCTACAAGTACGGCAACGGCAGAACGAAGGAGCAGACTTACCGGAAGCTGGCGGAACTGTTTAGGGAAGCGGTGGAAACCTGCAAGCGGACGGAAGGATCGCGGATCGATTTCTCGCAGTACGATACGTTCATGATTATCCATGCCGGGGTCGGGCAGGAAACCTCGGGCGGATTGAATGACATTCCCTCCGCCTATCTCAATCCGTCCGATTTTGATAATTATCTCGGCGGTCCGATCAATATTGACGGTACCGTGATAAGTACGGGACTCATTCTCCCCGAAATGGCTTCGGAAAACGGTCTCGGCGGACTGAACGGGATTATGGCGCAGATGTTCGGACACCACGTCGGTCTCCCTTCGCTTTCCAACAATGAAGACGGTCTTCCCGCCGCCGGTGGCTGGTCGCTTATGGACACGGGGGGCATGGCCTTCGGGTATACTTCCCGGGGATTCATTCCCACCCATCCGGATATCTGGTCCAAAGTGGAACTGGGCTGGATCGAGCCGGTGGTGGTAACCCGTGACACCACGCTTGATATTGCGGCCACTCACGTGAATATCGGTCTGCCTCGGGCGGTGAAAATCCCCATTACCGCCGACGAGTACCTTCTCATCGAAAACAGGGAACGTTACGCCTCACGCGATTCACTGCCGAAAGTGACATTCTCAGACTCGGACACATCCGGCGTCTGGATGTCTGTCGATCACTACGACGCCTTCATACCGGGTTCCGGAATTCTCATATGGCGGGTGAACGACCGCATTATCACCAGGAACCGGAATGATGACGCCATCAACAACGACCGGTACCGCAGGGGAGTCGATCTGCTTGAGGCGGACGGCCGTGAGGACATCGGCGCATCATTCGGATTCGGCGACCCCCGGAGTGAGTACAGTGAAGGACACGACGACGACACTTTCAAAAAGGGTGGCCGCGACACTCTTTCGCCAAGCTCGGATCCCAATTCCGGAAGTATGTGGGGCGCTCGTTCCGGGGTGACCGTGAAGGTGAATTCCGAGTCCGGTGATATCATGAATGTCACCATCACCTTTGCGGAAAAATCGCAACACATCGGAACAATTTCGTTCGCATCCCGCCTGACCGCTGCCGACTTGAACGGAGACGGTTCTGACGAAATCATCGCAAGCGGCGAAAACACTGTCACGGTATGGGATGCTCGGAACAACCGTGCCTTTTTCACGAACGGAAGGTTTCATCCGTCCGTGGTCCCCGGGTTGCATGGGGGCCGGAGCGTTCTGGCTGTCCCGGACAGCACCGCGATACGTTTTCTGGCTTTCGGGAATTCCGGTTTCGAGCTCCTTGCGGAACTTGTTCTCCCGAAAAGAGACGGGGTAAGTCCGATTGTCGCTTCGGAAGCGGTTTTCTCGCAGACCTCCACCGGCGGACACGTTATCGTGCCGGTCGTCTACGATCCGAACCCGGCGCAACCCGGAGACCATACGGCAGCGCTTCTGGACATCTCTCCGGAGCGCTTCCCGGATTTATCGGCAAACCAGATATGGACGGGAAATGATGTTTTCCTCTCCCACCTGGCTGTGTCCGGAGATAATATCGCATTCACGGGAGAAAACGGCTTTCTTTACGCCGGCAGTATTTCTACGGGAAAGTTATCGAGTATCTTACTTCCGGATGGATTGAATACGGGCGCACGGCATGGAATAATCATGGCCGACCTCGACCGTGACAACAACCATGATATCATCGTACAGGCGAACGACCGCCTTATCTTCGTGAAGGCCGATTTGCAAACAGACTCCCCGGGAATGACCATCGCCGCAAGTGTTTCTCTCGAAGGATTCCGCCCGGGGAGCGAGCCTGTTGCCGCCGATATCGACTCTGACGGCTATCCGGAAGTCCTGGCTCAAACGCCCGGATACCTGTACGCTTTCCGTGCGAACGGCGTCCCGGCAAATGGTTTTCCGTGGTCCCTTCCGCCGGGCGATTCACATGAGCGGATCGTGTCTTCGCCTGTCGTGTGCGATTTCGATGGAAATGGGAGTCCGGATATCGCGTTCTTCACCTCGGATGGGCGCATGATATCCCGGGACGCTTTGGGGAATACCACGCCGGGATACCCGATTGCCCTGACATGCAATGCATTCTCCGCTTCTCCGCTGGTGTACACCCGTCCGGATACGGGTAAAGCGTCAGTGGTTACCGGGGCGCCCACTATCACAATCCGTGACATTCCGGGGACCGCGCCAGTTGCCAGCCGTCTCTGGCCCATGTGGCGCGGCGGCCCCGGATTGACGTCTTCCCTCCCCAATTCACAAATTACCAACCCGGTGCAGATAACGGCTTCTTTCGAGGCTTTCTGCTATCCCAATCCGATAACCGGAAGCATCGGCACGTTCCGGATCGTGCCGGAAGGGCGAACCGATTGCCGTATCACCGTGTTTTCCGCCGACGGGAAGAAGGTGTTTGAGCATTATCTGCCCGAAGGACAGGTTATTCCGGGAATGCCGAACGAAGTGCGGATGGACGCATCCGCACTGGCGAGCGGACTCTATATAGCGCGCATACAGACCCGGAACCGATCGGAAAACTATAAGCTGGGAGTTCTCAAGTGAAGCGATCCGCGGTTGCGGCATTCTTGCTGCCTTTGTTCATTGTCCTGCTCGCCCAGACTGTATCGGCGCAGAACCAGTCCCATTTGAAATGGCGAGAATTCGAGAGTGAACATTTCATTGTTTATTACCCGGAGGGGCAGGAATTCACCGCCTCCCGCGCCATAGAGATTGCCGAAAAGGTGCGGAGTCCGCTGGTGGAAGCGTACGGCGACGTGGATTCCAAAATTCACCTCGTGATCAAGGACGATGAGGATTACGCCAACGGCGGGGCTTACTTTTATGATAATAAAATAGAGATCTACGCCACGGGGCTCGATTACGATTTCCGGAGTTACAGTAACTGGCTCTGGAACGTGGTTACTCACGAGTTGACGCATGTGTATTCCATGCGTCAATCCTTCAAGGCTCCCCGCTGGATGCCGATGATGTACTACCAGCAGATGGGATACCAGGAAGAGAAGCGCGAGGATGTGATCACGGGATACCCTAACGTGCTTGCCTCCTACGCCGTTCCGATGTTCACTGTTCCCGCTTGGCTGGCTGAAGGAGTAGCGCAGTACCAGACCCGGACGGCGCATTTCGACAGTCTTGACGCACACCGCGAGATGATTCTCCGCCAGGCCGCGCTCAACGACAAACTGCTTGACCTGAACCAGATGGGTATTTTCGTCTGGGATGGCCGCGGCAACGAAATGGTTTATAACCACGGGTATTCCCTGGTCAGTTATATCGCACGCACTTACGGCGCGGAAACGCTTCCCGAAATGATGCGTGAACTGGGAAGCGCAACCTCGGTCACCTTCGACACGGTCTGCAAACGGGTGTTGAATCTGTCGGCGGTCCAACTGTACCGCGACTGGACCATATCCCTGAAATCACAGTATACCGCGGTTCTCGATTCACTCGGCCCCCTGGTCGAGGGGAAACCGTTTCGAAAGGGTGGATTTCTCAACGGTTTTCCCGTTTGGTCTCCCGATGGTTCCCGTCTGGCCTATGTCAGCAACAACGGACAGGATTACAGCATCCGCATGTGCCGTGTCGCCAGCTTCGAACCGGACGGATGGGAATGGGAAGGTAAAGACAGGGATGTGGCTGACGCGGGACGGAAGTTTGAAAAACGAAAAAAGGAGCTGAAGTCGGAGAAAGAGATTGCAGAGGTGGAAGCCGAGATGGCGGCCGTTTTTGATATCGCCTTCGCCGGCGGTATACAGTCCGCTCCGGTCTGGCTCGATTCATGGAATCTTCTGTACAACCGTCGAATGCCCTCCGACTGTCATGGGTCACACTGGTGGGACATGTACCGTCATGTCATCAACACGAAAGACCCTCGCAAAGGGTCGGAAGAGCGGATCACGCACGACTTGCGGGGCACGTATCCGGATCTTTCTCCGGACGGGCGCTGGCTTGTTTTTGTTCAGAACGGAGCAGGGCAGAACAATCTTTTCATCATGGACCGGAACGACAATTCCCGCCGTAAGTTGACCTTCTATAAGGATGGCGTTCAAATGTATCGCCCCCGTTGGTCGCCCGACGGCAAATGGATAGCCTTTACTCTGCACCGTGGTACTGACATTGATATCGCTGTGGTTGATTTCGAAGGCAAGGGGCTTCGCTATCTGGCCAATTCTCCCGGGCAGGACCGTGATCCGGCATGGACTTCCGACGGCGGCTCGGTTGTCTTTTCTTCAGATATTACCGGAATCCCCAATTTGTACCGCGTTTCCGTTTCGGATGGTTCCGTGCGACGGCTGACCAACGTGATCGGAGGAGCGTTCGCCCCGGACGTGTCTCCCGAGGACTCTACCATCGCATTCTCGTACTACGGCGCCGACGGCTATGAAATCAGGCTTCTCTCCATGGATGAAGGATTTCCTGCAGACTCCGGCCTTTTCCATCGGGACATGCCCGAAGTTTCCGAAAAGGCCACAGTGGTCTTCAACTCGGGGAATTCCCGACCATATAAGATGAAAACGCTTGATATTTCGTTCATGCCGCGCATCATCAATGACCGCGGGCGGCTCAAGCTGGGAACATATCTGGCCAAGGGCGAGGTAATTGATCAGGGAACATTCCTTTTCGGCGGCGCTATCGCTCCTTCGAATCGTGATACGGACCTCTTCGCCCTGTTCGAATACAAGCGGTTCATCCCCACTGTATTTGTGGAAATGTACCGTCAGACCCGGACCGTGGATACCCGTGAAGACTACATGGAGGAATACGGGACAATCATCAATACGCGGACATTCGATCTGAACGAGATCGATTTCGGCCTCCGATACACCTATCGTGATGTACACAATCTGGAAGCGCGCCTCATATACAGCCAGTATAACGCACAGCTCGCATACACCCATTTCCTCACCGGCCCGCAGGTGCACCGGCCCTCCTACACCTACTCACGCGGATTTGATTTTGCAGTGAAGTACGATCATGACAGGCACCACCGGACCCGCGATGAAGATATCAATCCCCGTGGCGGTCGCAACGTATCCCTCCGCTATGACCGGTACGTGAACTTCTTCCTCGATGACTTTGAGGATGTCGGCTTTCTGCGGGAGAAGTACAAAAAGTATCCGTACAACGCCTTATTTGTCAACTGGGTGGAACGCATCCCGGTTCCCGGCACCCGGAAACACACCCTGCAGCTTCGCGGCCAGGCCAACCTGATCGACCGTCAGATCGACAGTTTCTATGAAAACCAGCTCGGCGGCCCGAATCAGATGCGGGGCTACACTTTTTACAGTCTGAGCGGCCGAAAAAATGTCATGGGACAGGTGTTGTATCGCTTTCCCCTGCTCTATGACATGAAAAAAAGCTTTTCCTTCCTATATCTGAATCACGTATATATGGGAGTGTTCGCCGATATCGGGAGGGCCTGGAACAAGCGCAGCCTGAATTGGTCGGCTAAAAGTTTCAAGCGAGACGCCGGAGTGGAACTGCGAATTGACAGTCTTTCATTTTACAACTTCCCGACAATGATTGAACTTTCAGCCGCGTACGGACCTGACGACACCTGGATTCAGCAGTTCGATTCGACGACATCACTCTATCGTACGATAAAGGACACCCAGAATCCATGGAAATTTTATGTCACTGTCCTGTTCGGTTTCCTTCAGTAAAGGAGTTACCCCATGAAGCGCACCCTGCTCCTGTCACTCATATCGGGACTTATCCTCTGTTCCTTTGCTGCAATGACCGCTGGCGCTCCCGCGGAGACATCTTCCATTGATTCGCGTGCTTATGTCCCGGCGCCCGCTGCTCTGTCCTCTCCGGACCTGAAAGACACCGCTTTGCCGACGGCGGAAACCGACACACGTCTTGCCGCGCTCTGGCCGTTTGGGGGCGGCAACGGTTCCAATGCCGCCTTGCAGCCCAAGAGTCCGCGCAAAGCGTTTTTCCTTTCTCTTCTCCTGCCAGGACTGGGGGAGTATTACACCGGCTCCAAACGGGGGATCGCTTTTCTCGGCGTTGAGGCGCTGGGATGGTGGATGTATGCGCATTACACGGGAAAAGGGAATGACATCGAGTCAGAGTTTGAGTCCTTTGCGGATGCCCACTGGCGGTACAATGCACCCGCAGGCGAATACAGCTATGTCGAATGGTTCGCCCATAAAATTCGTGACAACGGGCTTTCCGATACAGGCCTGCCCAGGACGTACGCCGGTCTTTCCGGACGCGACGCCTACATGGACAGTGTTACAAAAGCTATGATAGACCTGGGGGAAATGACTGTCTCCCATGCCCTGCCCTGCTCCAAAACCCAGCAGTACTATGAAATGATCGGCAAGTACCCCCAGTTCGTGTATGGCTGGGAGGACATTACCGGGCACAACGCAACGCTCGTGGACCAGGATGGGAATCCGACCGGAAACTATGGTGATAATATCCGAAATATCAAGTCCGCATACCGAGATCATTATGAGGATCTGCGCCACGACTCCAACTCCAACCTCAAAATGGGAATGAACGGAGTGAGCATACTGATCATCAACCGGATCATATCGGCTATCGATGCGGCGCGGTTGGCGTATCACCACAACAAGGGGCTTGAGTCTGAGCTGAGCATGATCCGGATAAATGTTGTTCAGAAGCAGATAATTGATCACCGTGTTCCCATGCTCATGGTTACGAAGAAATTCTGAGGAATCCCTTGAAAAAATCTGTAACTTTTATCCTCATCACGGCGTTGTTCCTCATAGGGACTGCTCCGGCGGCAATCGCCGAATCAAGTGTGAACCGGAAGGCCATGCTTCTCTCGCTTCTCGTGCCGGGACTCGGCCAGTACTATGCGGGCGCCAAAGGGTACGCCAAGTTGTTTCTGGCCGCTGAACTTGCCATTTGGGGATCTTACTATTATAATGATCTTATGATGGATGCGAAACGCCAGGATTACCTTTCCAGCGCGGCCCGTCATGCCGGAGCCAGTCCTGCGGGACAGGGCATTGCGTACCTCAATGCGGTCGGAGCGTTCAACTCATCCTTTGAGTATAACGGATACCAGGCAACCCGGGATGTCCCTGTACTTTTCCCGGAAGAACTTGCATGGAACTGGGATTCTCCGCTCAACAGAGCCCGCTTCAAGCAGCTTCGCGAGGATGAACTGGATTATGAGAACAATCTCAAGTACTGTATTGCAGGAACGGTCCTCAACCATCTGCTTTCGGCGCTGCATGCTGCGAAACAGTCTGCTCCCGATGTGCGTACATCCGCGGTTACGGTCCGCGTAACCGGCAGGGGCCTCGCCGCAGTTTATACGAGGAGTTACTAGTATCGTGAAGAGGATAACGTTTCTCTTGCTGTTGACCCTGGTCGGCGCGGCCTCCACGGCATCCCAGGAATTCGGGATGAACAAGGTCAACTATTCGTCCTTCGACTGGGAATTCATCCCCACCAAGAATTTTGATATATACTACACCGAGGGTGGGTACGAGACCGCGCTCATTGCCTCCCGGATTGCGGAATCTTCCTTTGAAAGCCTCTCCGCCCATTGGGGATACACGCCCAGAAAGCGTATTCCCATTCTCGTTTTCAATTCCCACAATGATTTCGCGCAGACGAATGTCTTAATGGAAATCATCGAAGAAGGGGTTGGCGGGTTTACCGAACTTTTCAAGAACCGGGTGGTTATTCCCTGGGAAGGTTCTCTCGACAAGTTCAAGCATGTCATTCACCACGAGCTCACCCATGCGCTGATGTTTGACATGCTCTATGGCGGAGTTGTGGAATCTCTGGTTAGTCGCGAGTATACCTTCCAGTTGCCGCTTTGGTTCGCGGAAGGACTGGCTGAACATGAAAGCCAGTACTGGAGCACCGAAGCGGACATGATCGTCCGTGATGGAATCATCAGCGGATATCTCCCGCCTCTTCAATATATCTACGGCGGCTATCTCGTGTATAAAGGCGGAGAGTCCTTTTTCAAATTCATTCAGGAACAGTACGGAAACGAGAATAAGTGGATCGCTGGAGAACTTCTCCACTCACTCGTACGAACGAAAAACGTGGACAGGACGTTCAAGGCGGTGCTGGGAAAAGATATTGAGGACCTCTCCAAGGAATGGCATCGCAAACTGCGTACCGAGCACTGGCCGGAGGTCGCCGGGCGTGAGATTCCCGAGGATTTCGCGGTCAAGCTTACCGACCACGAGGAAATTCAGAATTATCTCAATATCAGTCCCGCTTACAATCCGACCGGTGACAAGATCGCCTTTCTCACCGACCGTGGAGGATACAAGGAAATACTCCTCATGCGCGCGGCTGATGGAAAAATACTCCAGACGCTGGTCAAGGGTGAAAAAGCGGGCGACTACGAAGAGATGCACTGGCTGCGCAGTTCGATCACCTGGTCTCCAGACGGCTCCATGATCGCGTTCAGCGCAAAGTCGGGTAAAAGAGACGCCATTCATATCGTAAAAATTGAGGAGAATGGCTTCTCCAAAGAAATCATGCCCGAGATGGATGCCGTCTACTCCCCCGCCTGGTCCCCTGACGGCACACGTATCCTTTTCTGCGGTATCCGAAACGCTCGACTCGACCTTTTTACCGTAGATGTGAAAAGCAATGAGATCGTTCAGCTCACCGATGATTATTTCAATGAATCGGATCCGGTCTGGAGTGCGGACGGCACTAAAATTGCATTTTCCTCTGATCTGCACGATGCGCCGTACGAACTGCGTCTTGATGCTATTCGTGATTCCTATGATATCTTTGTCATGCAGTCGGATGGCTCTAACCTCCGGCGAGTTGCCGCCAGCCCGTATCACGACCGAAGCCCATCCTGGTCACCGGACGGAAAGCACCTCGTTTTCGTTTCCGACAGGAACGGTGTCAATAATCTTCATGCGGCGAATCTCGAGGATTCGACGGTCGTTCCGCTTACAAACCTGCTCACCGGCGCTTCATCTCCCGCGTGGTCTCCTGATGGGAACAATATAGCATTCACTTGTTTCAAGGACGGCGGATGGGATGTGTACGTCCTGAAACGTCCGTTGAAACGCGAGATCAAGCCCGAAGAAGTTACTCCGACCTCATATCGCCGCGAGACAATGAAAACGGTCGCCGCTGCCGATTCGACCTCTGAGATCGTTCTGCGGGATACGGGAGCCGGTCAGGAACTGGCGCTGGAGCGTTCCCTGACCCGGCCGTACCGTATCAAGTTTTCACCCGACATGGTGAATGCGTTTGCAAGTTATAACACTTTTTACGGCGTCGGGGGACTGGGCCAGGTCGTGTTTTCTGATATCATGGGCGACCACCGGGTAGGTGTCGGTGCGCAGTTGGTGTATTCCCTTGAAGAAAGCAATGTGAATTTCACATACCTGTATCTCAAACGTCGAACAAATCTGGGGCTCAGTCTTTTCCATTACAAAACATATTATTACGCGTCCGACTGGAGCATATTCGGTGATCGGATCTACGGTGGTTCACTCCTGGCCTCCCGACCCTTCAACCGCTTCAAACGAGTCGATTTTTCCCTTAACTATCTGGCGCTTGACCGCGACATGTACAGCATGTACTATTACGACACATATTATAATCGCCCCTTTACCAGTCATGGTGAAAAGCTCGAAGGCGTCCGCGCATTGACAGTAGAAGCCAATCTTGTACATGATAACGCACTCTGGCAGAACACCGGTCCGGCGCTTGGCTCTCGGTATCGGCTGAACGTTGAGTACAGCCCCACCTTGTCTCAGTCCGATCTCTCGTATACTACAGTGGAACTCGATTACAGAAAGTATTCACGACTAGGCCGCCGGTACAGTTTTATCTCACGGTTCAGCGGCGGTGCGAGTTTCGGAGATGATCCCCGCATGTTCTTCATGGGTGGCGACCAGGGTTGGCTCAATGCCCGCGTTGCCTGGCTCGGCCCCGAGATCGAACGCAGCAGCGATGTCTATTTCGCCCGGAGCGTTTATCCCTTGCGCGGATTTCGCTGGAACGAGTTCTATGGACGCCACTATTTTCTCACCAATTTCGAGTTCCGGTTTCCGTTTATTGACTACCTGCTGATTGGATGGCCGTTGCAGTTCGGGCTTGGCAATATCGGTGGCGTCATGTTTACCGATATCGGAGCGGCATGGGGCAAGAACGAATATCTTGGCCTTGATAGCGAAAATATGCCCATTATCGAGTATGATGACACCTTCCACGGCGGCGGCCAACTTGAAAACGGAAATTTCTATCTTGATGATATCAAGATGAGCTTCGGTGTTGGAATGCGAATGAATCTGGGATTCGCCGTCCTTCGCCTGGATACCGCCTGGCAAACCGACCTGAATGAAACGAAACCCAGTCCGATGTTCAGTATCTCGCTTGGCCCTGATTTTTAGGCTTTTTTAAGGGTTACCTTTAAATATGAGTTGACTTCCCGCTGTATTCGTTGTATCTTATAACCATGAAAATCACGGGGTAGTAGCTCAGTTTGGTTAGAGTGACGGCCTGTCACGCCGTAGGTCGCGAGTTCGAGCCTCGTCTACCCCGCCAAACTTGAAACAGGGATTCGCTTACAAGCGAGTCCCTGTTTCTTTACGTTCCGATCTCTGCTTTTTGGAGCCGCGGGCCATCATCGTTGACAGGTTGTATTCCGGGCATCCTTGTCTTGACTTTACATGCTCTCACCTGTATATTTAACCTTCGCAACGGGCTGTGCCTCTACTGCTAACCGACAATAAACCCGGTGTTTACCTGCTTTGGCGCACTGACTGCGCGAATGTCGGTTCCGTGCGGTTCGATGTCGCGAATCGAACGGCGTGGTTCAGTTTGTTGTAAGGAAATTTGGAACGTAATGTTTGCGTAAGCGTGTAAATTATTCAACGTACAATTGCAGCTTGGATAAAAAGACCGTGCTAGACGGGGAGATAGCGGTGCCCTGTAACCCGCAATCCGCTACAGCGGGGTTGAACTCCCGAACGAGGCCTTGATATTTCGTTGTTGCACCACAGTATCGGATGTTGATGGTCAGGACCCGCGCAATGGAGCGTTTCCGAACCCCGTCAGGATCGGAAGATAGCAGCGGTAGGAATTCGCTTTCATGTGCCGCGGGAGCGCTTGGCCGGAGTTCGGTGCTGTGGGAATCCTCGGGGTATCGGGTCGAGAACGGGTGCACGGTCTTTTTTTTAAATTTTCCAGAGCTTGCGGTTTCTTTCTTGAGCTAACGGTTGAACAGGCGGGGTGTATGTCCTATATCGTTACCGCGCGAAAGTGGCGGCCTCAGTTCTTTCGCGATGTCGTATCCCAAACGCATGTAACTGACACGCTCCGAAACGCGATACACAGCGGCCGGGTTGGACATGCCTATCTTTTCAGCGGACCGCGGGGCGTGGGAAAAACCACAGTAGCCCGTATTTTTGCGAAGGCGCTCAATTGTGAACACGGACCCGCCGAAGAGCCCTGCAACACCTGCTCAATCTGCCTGAGCATTCAGAGCGGCGCGTCCATGGACATTCAGGAGCTGGACGGGGCTTCCAATAATTCCGTTGATGATGTCCGCAGTTTGATCGCAACGGTGGGATACCATGCAAGCCAGTGCCGCTATAAAATGTACATCATTGATGAAGTACACATGCTTTCCGCTGCGGCGTTCAATGCCCTGCTTAAAACGCTCGAAGAACCGCCTTCGGGTGTGATATTTGTATTTGCCACGACAGAGCCCCAGAAAATTCCGGTAACCATTCTTTCCCGATGCCAGCGCTTTGATTTTCATCGTCTTTCGGTGCAGGAAATCGCGGGGAAACTGCAACGAATCGCCGAAGCGGATGGTGTGCGCATTGATTCGGCATCAACACTCCTGATCGCTCGACGCGCAGGCGGAGCCATGCGTGATGGTGAAAGCATCCTGGAACAGCTGAAAGCGTCTCGGGGGGCGGAGATCACTGTCGCGGATGTTTCCGAAATACTGGGCATGGCCGATCAGGAAGTCTTTTTCAAAATTGTCGAGTTTTGTCATGCGCATGATACGAATGCCGTTCTCCGGCTCTTTTCAGCCTACTATGATAACGGCGGAGACTTGAAGGAATTTCTGGAAGGTCTGCTCGGGCACCTGCGCAACCTTCTGTACGCGAAGTACCCGAATGGCCTCGATAATGCCCCGGTTTCCGACGATATGCGGGCCCGCATACTGGAACAGGCGTCGTGGTTTCAGTCCGGGGACATTCTCCGCCTGATCACCGTGGTTACGGAAACGGAATCATCCCTGTCCTATGCGGTAATGCCCGTTTTGCGCATTGAACTTGCACTCGCCCGTATGTCGGAGATGGAATCGACTGTGGAACTGAAGCGGCTTTTCGAGCTTCTCGGGGGGCAAGAGGCCGCCGATTCAGTCGTGTCCCGGCTTTCAGAGCCGGTTCACCGCTCCCCGGACCGGGCGACTCCCGCTCCTCCCGTTCCTGAGCCTGTCATAAATGAGACGGAAGATAAGAATCCCGCACCTTTGTCCCGGGATGAAGATGTTCCATCGTCAGTTCACTCCTGCCCGGATGTCGTAGCGGATATCCAGTCTATTTCTTTGCACTGGGATGAAATTTGCGCCAGGGTTGCCGTGTTGAAGCCGGCAATCGGTCCCACGCTTACCGAAGGAGTGCCGGAGTCGTTCTCGGACGGAAAACTCGCCGTTCATTTCGCCCCGGACCGTATGTTCCAGATGGAGACATGCAAGCGCTTTTCGGCGGATATTGAAGAGATTATCGGGACTATTCTGGGTTTGCGGATCAAGGTTTCCTTTTTTGCACGCCGTTCCGCTCCTGAACGAAAGAAGAAAAACGAACTTGATGACATCGTTTCCCGCGAACCGATTGTCCGAGATGTTCTGGACATGTTCGGCGGTGAAATAACCGATTCATGGAGGTGATACATGGCCAAGGGCTTTGGTGATATGATCAAGCAGGCCCAGCGCTTGCAGAAGCAGGTTCTCGAGTTGCAGGAAGAGCTGGGCAAGCGGACTGTGGAAGGAACCGCCGGCGGCGGCATGGTGAAGGTCATCGCTAACGGCCGTCAGGAAGTTCTTGAAGTGAAGATAGATCCCGAAGTGGTCGATCCCGAGGATGTGGAACTGCTCGAAGACCTCATTGTAGCCGCGGTCGCCAATGCCCGTGAAAACGCCAAAGCCATGATGGAGTCGGAAATGGGTAAACTCATGCCGGGCGGCATGGGCGGCATGGGTATCCCGGGCCTGTAACGAGCGTTCTCCGGATAATCGGATTCCGGACTTATTCGCTCCAACTAGTAGTCCATTCCTGTCGTTACGGATAATTATTCCGGATTCCGAGGTGTACCATATGTCCGAAAAAGGGATTTTTGATACGTTGGTTGGAAAACTGGCCGAGCTTCCCGGCATCGGTTCAAAAACCGCCCAGCGGCTTGCGTTTTTTATCATGAAAATGGACCGGGACTGGGTGCTCAGCCTTGCCCGTGCCATAGAAGATGTGAAGAATCGGGTTACACACTGTTCGATATGCTTCAATCTGACCGAACAGGACCCCTGTCCGGTATGCTCCGATACCCGGCGGGACCACTCGGTCATTTGTGTGGTGGAACATCCATCCGATGTGAATGCGCTTGAAAAGGCGGCGGTTTTCCGGGGGGTGTACCACGTTTTGGGAGGCGCGCTTTCTCCGCTGGACAACATCGGGCCGGAAGAGATACGGGTTCGGGAACTTATCGCCCGTGTGGATGGAACGGTCCGTGAAGTCATAGTGGCTACCAATCCGACAGTGGAAGGTGAAACAACCGCCACATTCCTGGCCGGACGTCTGGCGGGTTCCGGCGCAAAAATATCCCGAATCGCCCGCGGTCTACCCGTTGGTGGCGATCTTGAACTGGCTGACAAAGTTACACTGGCCAGGTCACTCGAGGGGCGGCTTGATATATCATCCCCAGAAAGTTGACCTCTTAACATAACAGGATAGATCATGAGAAGTCTCATGACACCGGCGAACCTGTTGACGACTCTTCGGATACTTCTGGTTCCCGTGTACCTCTGGCTGTTTTCCTTGCATACGTGGCAATCGGTTGCTCTGGCGCTTGTTGTTTTCATTATCGCAGCCGTGACTGATCTCTATGACGGGCGGTTGGCGCGGAGCCGTAAAGAAATCACCCAGCTTGGCAAGTTCATGGATCCCCTTGCCGACAAATTTCTCGTTATCGGTGCGCTCGCCCAGTTCGGTCTCATGGGGCTCGTGAATCTCTGGCTGGTGGCCATAATCGTTTTTCGCGACCTCTGGGTGACTATCCTGCGGGTTACGGCGCTGCTTGGCGGAAAAGAGCTGAAGACTTCCGGAAACGCGAAGTTGAAGACAACAATTCAATTGACCGTAATTATCACCATCATCACCTTTACCGGTGCGCACGGCCTTTTGCGCCAGTATGGTTACTCCGGACTGATTGTGGATTTCGCCGCTTACAAAGTGTTCTTTAACATTCTTCTTTCTGTTGCGGTCGCATTCACCCTGTACTCATGGTACTCGTATCTTTTCCGGAGTAATCCGTCGAAAGTATGACCAGACAACTATAGCGGACGGGTGTCAACCCTTCCGGATTCTCGCAACTCATTACCCGGAAAAGCTGTGGGACTTTTAAAAAAGCCGGTCACCGCTTCCGTGGAACGCACGGGCGAAGGAATCAAAGGCGCATTGGCAAGAGCTGTTGCGAGCGGTTTGTACGTGGGGTATGTCCCCGGTGCGCACGGAACGCTCGGATCTCTCTGGGGTCCGCTGCTCTGCTTCCTGTTACCCGAGTCTTGGCTTACCGGACTTTGGCTTCTCATTCCTCCGCTTTTCTTCATTGGTGTCTGGGCGTCCGCGCTTTGCGAACAGTACTGGGGGCATGACCCGGGTCGTGTGGTCTTTGATGAAGTGGTCGGTTCTTTGGTGACCTTGGCCTTTATTCCTCTCAGTGTGCCTGTAATATGGACAGGATTTGTTCTTTTTCGTGTTTTCGACATGATCAAGCCCCCTCCCATCGGGTACTTCGAAAAGCTTCCCCACGGATGGGGCGTCATGTCCGATGACCTCATGGCTGGGATTGTATCCAATATCGTGTTGCGCCTGATCATCTACTTCCATCCGTCCATTCTCGGCATCTAACGTTTTACGGGTTTGTTGCAGGGAACGGAAATGGAATCTGACTTAACCCAGACACATACATCGTGAACAATGACACCAGTTATCGAAATAATCATCGTCGGAAACGAAATACTCTGCGGACGCACTATCGACCGTAATTCGATCCATATGATCCGTGAACTGGAGAGGGCGGGGTTTTCCGTTCGTCACCTCTGTGTCGTTGACGATGACACGGCGGACCTGATACATGCATTCAAAGCTGCGGCAGAACGCTCCGATGTTGTTCTCGTCACCGGAGGTTTGGGGCCCACATCAGACGACCGAACCATCTCCGCTGTCGCCGAGGCCTTTGGGAAATCGCTGGTTCTTGACGACCGGTCGCTTGTGAAAATCGAGGAACTCTTTCGCCGTCATAACCGTCCCATGAGTGAGTCAAATCGTAGGCAGGCGCTCATTCCGGAGGGTTCGCGAGCAATTGACAACCCTGTCGGCACCGCTCCAGGCATTCGTTTGGATATAGCCGGAACACGCTTCTATTTTTTGCCGGGCGTTCCTTCCGAAATGCGGACACTGTTTGGGGAAAGCGTGCTGCCGGAATTGTCGTCTGATTTTGAAGCAGAAAAAATTCAAACCGCGACAATACACGTCACCGGTATTTCTGAATCCGAGTTGTATGATCGTATCAAGCATCTGCCAGGCGCAGGGGATGCTTTCGCCTATTATCCAAGTCCCGAAGGGCTTGTGGTAAGCATAAAAACGGGAGCAGTCTCTCCCATGGCAGCGGCTGAGCTCCTGACGGAAGCTGTCCGGATTCTTGGGGACCGAGTCTATTCCACCACAGGGGATAGTCTCGAGCAGGTCGTGGGACGCCTGCTCACGGAGCGACGGCTAACGCTCGGAATCGCTGAATCATGCACCGGGGGACTGGTTTCACACAGGCTGACAAACGTCCCCGGAGCATCCGGCTATCTTTTGTGCGGCATTATCGCGTATTCCAATGAGTCAAAGCAACGCGTTCTCGGTGTTGCGTCCGATCTCTTTGAACGATACGGAGCGGTCTCGGCGGAAGTCGCTGCCGCTATGGCCGAAGGGGCGCGCACGGTTTCAGGATCTGACATCGCCATCTCCACAACCGGAATTGCGGGACCTGGCGGTGCGACGCCGGTTAAGCCGGTTGGGCTCATGTATGCCGGTCTGGCCACGGCAGACGGCACGAAGACATGGCGACTGCAATTTGCCGAGGACAGGCTTATCAATAAAAGCAGGATGTCACAATCGGTTTTGGACATCCTCAGGATACACCTGGAAAGAGGAACATGAGAACATTCATCGCTGTTGAAGTACCGAATGATATTCAGAAATCAGTCGGGGAGTACATTGAAACGATCCGGGAAATCATCCCGGAGGTCAAGTGGGTGGAATCGCAGAACCTTCATTTTACGATCAAGTTTCTCGGGGAGATAAACAATACCGATTTTCGGAATGTAAGGGAATGTGTGGCCCAGGCCGCAAGTGAGTTCAGTCCTTTCACCATGGGGATTTCCGGACTCGGCTTTTTCCCTTCACAGGACCGGCCCAAAGTACTCTGGATTGGCGCGGATGGAGGTGAGGATTCTCTCCTTGACCTTTTCCACGATTTGGAGCACAGGCTTGAAACAGTTGGATTCGACCGTGAATCAAAGACGTTTTCTCCCCATCTGACCATCGGCAGGGCAAAGAAGTTCAAGCGTATCGTAATTCCGGATGTTTTCCCGGATTTTGAGCCAATGACATTCGAAGTCTCCAGCATTGCGGTTATGAAGAGCACGCTTACTCCGGATGGTCCCATTTACGAAAAGTTGTATGATAGTGAGTTGAAGCCGGTTGAAACGATAGATCAGTGAAGTTTCGGCGGACATGCAGCATGCAGGAAAAAAGGAGATAAACGTGCAGAAATCGGATTTCGAACCCAATAAGGCCAAAGCGGTAGAGGTGGCGATCGGCCAGATTGAGAAGCAGTTCGGTCGTGGTTCCATTATGAAGCTGGGCGATGATTCCCTGAAGGTAGACGTAGAAACAATTCCGACGGGGACCATCGCTCTGGACCATGCGCTCGGAACCTATGGCGTGCCCCGCGGGCGGATCATAGAGCTCTATGGACCCGAATCCTCGGGAAAAACCACCCTCGCCCTGAGCATCATCGCCGAAGCGCAGCGTATGGGTGGGTATGCGGCTTTTATCGATGCTGAACATGCGCTCGACGCGGGCTATTCACGCTCCATGGGAGTGGATGTTGACAACCTCCTCATCAGCCAGCCGGATTGCGGAGAAGACGCTTTGGAAATCGCCGACACGCTGGTTCGTTCCGGTGCAATAGACGTTATTGTGATCGATTCCGTGGCGGCTCTGGTCCCAAAGGCGGAACTGGACGGCGACATGGGCGACTCGCATATGGGGCTTCAGGCCCGACTCATGAGTCAGGCCCTCCGCAAGATGACCGGACATATATCCAAATCAAGAACCTGTTTGATATTTATCAACCAGATTCGCCAGAAGATCGGGATCATGTTCGGCAACCCGGAAACCACCACCGGTGGAAACGCACTCAAGTTCTACGCAACACAACGCCTTGAAATTCGCCGGGTCGCAACCCTGAAAGACCGGGATACGATCATTGGCATGCGCGCCAAAGTCAAAGTTGTGAAGAACAAGCTTGCCGCTCCATTCCGTGCGGCCGAGTTCGACATCATGTTTGACGGCACCGGGATCAGCACCGAAGGCGATGCCATCGATCTGGGAACCGAAATGGGTATCGTCGAGAAGTCGGGAACATGGTTCTCCTTCGATGGAAACCGACTTGGCCAGGGGCGTGAAAACGTGCGTACGTTTCTCCGTGAACATCGTGAAATCAGAGATGTTATCGTTAATAGAATCAGGGAGCACCTTAAAACCGAACACGCCACAGTTGGCATGACCGGAGACGATGCATGATTTCCAGCGAAATCCGAGAGCGTTTTTTGAGCTATTTCGAAAGAAACGGGCATACCCGGGTAGCAAGTTCTCCGGTCATCCCCTGGGGGGATCCTACCCTCATGTTCACGAACGCCGGTATGAATCAGTTCAAGAACCTTTTCCTCGGACTGGAGAAGCGGGACTATGTTCGCGCTACTACCTGTCAGCGTTGTATCCGTGCCGGCGGAAAACATAACGATCTTGATGAGGTGGGACGGACGACCCGTCACGGCACTTTCCTGGAAATGCTCGGCAATTTCTCGTTTGGTGACTATTTCAAGGAAAACGCGATTGGGTTCGCATGGGAATTCATAACCGGTGAGATGGGAATCAACCCCAACCACCTCTATGCCAGTATATATTCCACTGACGAGGAAGCATTCGGCATCTGGCGAAACGTGATCGGACTTCCCGAACGTCAGATACTCCGTTTCGGTAATCTTGAGCGCGGAGATGAGGAAAACTTCTGGAGTATGGGACCAACCGGCCCCTGCGGTCCCTGCTCCGAAATATATATCGACCGTGGCAGACAGTACGGACCGGATGACCCGTATGCGGCCCTTGCGGCGAACACTCCCCGGGTGCTCGAACTCTGGAATCTCGTTTTCATGCAGTTCAACCGGGATGAAACCGGCGAGTTGACTCCCCTGCCCCGCCCCTCTATCGATACCGGACTCGGCCTGGAACGAATGGCGATGGTTAAGCAGGGGAAGGAAAACATCTTTGAAACTGATATTCTGGGGACAATCATTCGTCGTGTCGAGGAGTTGACCGGGAAACAGTATACCGAAGCAAGCGGCATGCCTTTCCGTGTAGCGTCTGACCATGTCCGCACCTTGACCTTTGCTATCGCCGATGGCGCCATTCCTTCCAACGAAGGGCGGGGCTATGTGCTCCGGCGGATTCTGCGGCGTGCTGCACGCTATCTGCGTCAGCTCGAGGTACATGAGCCCATGCTGTACCGTCTCGTGGACGATGTCGTGCAGCAGATGGGAGCTGCATATCCTGTTATCGGCGAGCGGACCGAGTACATTTCCATGGTTATTCGTGGTGAGGAAGAGCGTTTCCTTCGGACTCTCGATCAGGGAATAGATCTTTTCGAACGTCTGGCAGCCAATGTGACTGCCCGTGGAGAGCGGGTCATTGGTGGAGATGATGCATTTCGTTTGTATGATACGTATGGATTCCCGGTCGATCTCACCCGTATCATGGCTGAGGAAAAGGGAATGACCGTGGACATGGCCTCCTTTGAGGAAGCCATGGAGTCTCAAAGAGAACGCGCACGCGAGGCTTCCGCCTTCACCGCTAATCTTGACGAGGGAGCGCCCTGGACGGAAACCGGAGACCCTTCACGAACCGGCTCCCAATTTGTCGGCTATACCATGGATTCCATCAGTTCCGATCTGATCCGTTATCGTCTTGACGGCAACGGTAAGTTGGAGATCGTGGTCGAGCGGACTCCCTTCTATGCGCTCTCCGGAGGACAGGCAAGCGACACCGGAACCATTATGCCTGAAGACGGATCTTTTCTGCTTCGCGTTGTTGACGTTAGGGATCATCCCACAGCGGGTCGGATTCACTACGCCGAAGTTGCGGAAGGAACGTTTTCCGCGGCATCCCTCACCGCGGGTCCTCTTGAACTATCCATCGATGTGGAACGCCGGAACGACATTCGCCGCAACCATTCGGCGACACATCTGCTTCAGGCCGCGTTGCGTTCGGTGCTGGGAAACCATGTGCGTCAGTCCGGTTCATCGGTTGATCCGGAACGTCTCCGCTTTGACTTTAACCATTTTTCCGGGATGACGGCTGAAGAAATTGAAGCTGTCGAGGAGTTTGTTACCCGTGCGGTCATTACCGATCTGGAGGTTGAATGCCGCGAGATGCCGATCGAGGAGGCCCGTTCGCTCGGAGCAATGAGCCTCTTTGAGGAGAAATACGGCGAGTTTGTACGTGTACTCCGCATGGGCGATTTGTCCACGGAGTTCTGCGGCGGAACCCATGTCGGCAGAAGTGGCGAGATCGGTCCCCTTCGCATCGTGTCCGAGTCTTCAGTTGCCGCCGGAATCCGAAGAATTGAGGCGGTAACCGGAATGCGGGCGTATGATCTCATCCGTCGCGAGCACCGCACCATTCAGGATCTGTCCCGCCGTCTCAATGCTGCGCCAGACGAGCTCTCCGAACGGGTGGACGCACTGTCAGTCCGGATAAAGGATCTGGAAAAACTGGTAAAAAAACTCAAATCCGGCGGAACTTTCGGATTAAGCGATTTTCTATCCGGAGCGGTCGAAGTAAACGGTGTGAAAGTCGCTGCCGGGCGGGTCGAGGCTGAGAATACCGATGAACTGAAATCTCTTGCTGATGCCGTCCGTGAGAATCTGGGCAGCGGCGTGGGAGTGCTTGGGACGGAGACTGAAGGCAAGGTTTCGATTGTTGTCGTGGTTACCGATGATCTGGTTTCCGGACGTTCCCTTAAAGCCGGCGACATCGTGAAGCGACTCGCAGCTGTTGTCGGCGGTTCGGGTGGCGGACGCCCGCATATGGCCATGGCTGGCGGCAAGGATGCATCCAGACTCGATGAGGCGCTTGCTTCTTCTTCCATCGTCGTTGGAGATCTGATGAAGGGATGAGTTCATGTCGTTCGGGAAAACAATATCGGTATATCGTTATCTTATGGACGTAAAGTCGAGTAAGGGAGCTGGTTTCCTTGTTCTGCTTGACCCGGACCGAGCCACACCCGAACGTATCCGGGAGCAGGCTGTTCGGTGCGGTGAAGCTGGAGTCGATGCCATCCTGATAGGCTCCAGCCTTCTCATGGGGAATGTTTTCGACACCGCGGTTCAAGCAGCACGGGAAGCCGTTGATATCCCCGTTATTATTTTTCCCGGTGAAAAGTCCCAGGTTACACCGAATGCAGATGCCATACTTTTTCTTTCACTGCTTTCCGGACGCAATCCCGAGTTCATTATCGGTGAACAGGTCCGTAGTGCTCCGCTGATCAGGAGCATCGGGCTGGAGGCTGTTTCCACAGCGTATCTGCTGGTGGATTCCGGACGGGTCACGTCAGTTGAATTCATGTCCAATACCCGTCCGATACCGGCAGACAAAGCAGAAATAGCGGTAGCCCACGCCATGGCGGCGGAACTCTTCGGCATGAAAATGATTTATCTGGAAGCGGGAAGCGGTGGAGTTAATCCAGTTCCCGACGAAATGATCCGGGCGGTATCAGATCAGGTGAAGATTCCGGTGATCGTGGGCGGTGGTATCCGTACCCCGCAAATGGTTTCTGCCAAAGTCTCCGCCGGAGCATCCTTCGTGGTGGTTGGGAATCATCTCGAAGAGTATGGGAACGATAACTACCTGGAAGCATTCGTTTCCGCCGCGCATTTCCGGAATTGATTTCTCCTCCGGTTGTGTGGTTTTCCCCGGTGGCTCCAGAGTAGCCTTCGGGGTTTTTTTTAGCGGGTATCCGTATGGGACGGACATGGCGTTGTAACAACACCCTGTTAACCTGAAGTTTGAGGGCAAAAATGAAGTAAAGATAAATGGTGGAAGGGTTTAGTCTGTAACCAAACTAAACAATGTGTCCATGTAAATTGCATTATAATGTTGACACGCAGACCAGTATGTATTATTATTAGTCCATGTTTATCGATACGGTA
>JAWLHT010000037.1:0-23565 GCA_041690195.1 Candidatus Latescibacterota bacterium | reverse complement strand
CAGCCCCCTTCCGGCCCTGACGGGCCACCTTCCCCCGGAGGGGGCAGGGAAAACCGGGTGTGGCGACATCTTTTCTTCCCTTGCCCCCTCCGGGGGAAAGGGACCGAGGGTTAGGGGGCCGTGGCTGCGAGCTTGTTTTATAGCCGTACGCGCAGTATGCCTGTATCACGACAAGACTTTTTTCCGCTTCATCTAGAATAGAGCGGGGATGACTTGTTATCGGCTGTCTCGGTGTTTCCGTTGGCTCTGTTTCCCCCTCTCTCTGGAGAGAGGGGGTGAGTTACCGGCCAGAAACCTAACTCACCCCTCGGTCCCCTCTCTATTCTAGATGGACCGGCAAAAAGTCGAAGCAAGCTGAGTTTAAGAATAATGAGGTGTTCATATGTCTTGAGTTCCTCCGAAAGAAGGATATCGCCTTCGCCCGGAAAGCAGCCCCCTTCCGGCCCTGACGGGCCACCTTCCCCCGGAGGGGGCAGGGAAAACCGGGTGTGGCGACATCTTTTCTTCCCTTGCCCCCTCCGGGGGAAAGGGACCGAGGGATAGGGGGCCGTGGCTGTGCGCTTGTTTTATAGCCGTATGCGCAGTATGCCTGTATCACGACAAGACTTTTTTCCGATCCATCTATCCTATAGAGGGGATGACTCGTTATCGGCTCTCTCGGTGAGTTACCGGCCGGAGGCTCTACTTCTTCTGCCTCCGGAATACCTCCTGAATGAGGGCGTCGGAGGTGGTGATGTCGGGACGGTCTCGGGAGACGCGGTCCACCAGTTCCCGCGCCTCGGAGTCGGAATACTGGAGCTGGAGCAGCACCAGGTATGCTTCCTCCTGGTACTCCTCGGACTTGACCGGCCCGCGACGGACAGCGGCGATTTCCTCGTCCCGCAGGTGGGCGAAGGCGGTCACTTTTCCCCGCAATTCCATGACGATTTTCTGGGCGGTTTTGTTCCCGATTTCGGGGAGTCTGCGGAGGGTCGCCAGGTCGTCCATCTCGATGGCGCGAGCGTAGTCGGACGCGGAAATAGCCATGGAACGCAATGCTTTTCGGACACCGAGGCCCTGGACGGAGGTGAGCAGGCCGAAGAACTCGCGCTCGTTCCGGCTGAGAAAGCCGACCAGGCGCGGGGTGAGGCTGCCCATGCCCACGCCGCCTTCGATATAGTGGAGGGTGTACAGCGTGATTTCCTCCCCCACCCTGCCTTCGGAGACAAGAATTTCGGCCACGGCCGGACCGATATGGACACCGTAGGTGAGGCCGCCGTTTTCGACCAGGGCCTGGTCTTCCTCGACCCCGAGCAGGATTCCGCGCACCCGGGCGATCATTCCATGTCTCCGTGGGTGATGACGTTGATATGGCAGAGGGCGGTCGCCACGGCGTCGGTGACATCGGCGGGCCCGCTGAAGGTATCGCAGCCCAGGATGCGCGCGAGCATGCGGGCCACCTGTTCCTTGGTGGCGTGACCCGCGCCGGTGAGCGATTTCTTGATACGGGTCGCCGAATAGGAATGGACCGGAATACCGGCCTTTCCGGCCAAAAGGAAGAAAACTCCCCGGGCATGCCCCATGATCACGGCGGTCCGGGGATGTTCGTAATGGGAATAGAGTTCCTCGATGGCCAGGACATCCGGATGGTATTCCTGGATCACCCCTTCGAAACTGCTGAAGAGTTCGAGAAGCCGCCGCTCCAGGGACAGGGAGGGCTTGCTCCGGATCACTCCGGCCTCGATGAGCTTCGGGCCGGAGGATCCATGTTCCACCAGGGCGTATCCGGTGGTCCCCAAACCCGGATCAACCCCGAGTATCAGCATGATTACTCTTCTTCTTCGAGTTCAGCGGTGTCAATGTCGAAATTCGCCCAGACCTTCTGGACATCGTCGGACTCTTCCAGAAAGTCCATGAGCTTCATGAGGGTTTTGACATCCTTGCCCTCCACCTTGACCGTGCTCTGGGGGACCTTAGAGATTTCCGCGCTCTCGTACTGAATCCCCTTCGCGTCGAAGTACGCCTGGACATCGGGGAAGGCTTTCGGCGAGCAGGTCACCTCGTATGTGCCGTCATCAACGGTCATGTCGTCGGCGCCCGACTCCAGAACATGCTCCATCATGGCGTCCTCGTCCGCGACAGAGCTGTCGAAGCTGAACACGCCCTTGGTGTCGAACATCCAGGACACCGCGCCGTTCTCGGCCAGGGAGCCGTTGTACTTGCTGAAGAGGTGGCGGACTTCCGCGACGGTGCGCTGCTTGTTGTCGGTCATGCACTCGACCAGAACGGCAACGCCGCCGGGGCCGTAGCCTTCATAGGTTATCTCTTCATAGGTCACGCCGGGAAGTTCGCCGGTACCGCGCTGGACGGCGCGCTTGATGTTTTCGTTGGGCATGTTGGCCGCTTTGGCCGTGGCGACCGCGGTGCGCAGACGGGGATTGGTTTCTTCATCGCCCCCACCGTTCTTCGCGGCGACCTGGATTTCCTTGATGAGGGTGGTAAAAATCTTTCCGCGCTTGGCGTCCAGCGCGCCTTTCTTGCGACGTATGGTCGCCCACTTGGAATGACCGGACATGGGTTCACCTCGCTTTTATGAATAAGGATTTATACGATGTCATTCGTTGATGTACAATATAGCGTTTCGCGGTGCGGAAAAAACATAAATATCCCGCGCCGTTCCACCGGGTGTGCCGGAAGGCTTACTGATGCGGGAAGGGAGGATGGAGAGTCCTGGAAAAGATTCGCTTCATGAGATCCGCGGGATGGCGCTCTTCGGTTGGGCAAACCGCCGCGTGCGGGGTCTCCGCGCTGGAGACCCCGCCGGTACGGGCGGACGGACTGATACTATTCTTCCATTTCTTCGGCCTTGGTCGCCTCGACGATCTTCTGGGCCTGCTCGGGCGGAACCTGCTCGTAGTGGGAGAATGACCGACTGAATGCTCCCCGGCCCTGGGTCAGCGACCGGAGTTGGGTCGAATACATGTACAGTTCATTCAGCGGCACCTGCGCCTTGATGATCTGGAAGATGCCGGAGGGCTCCATGCCCATGATCTTGCCCCGTCGCGAGGAAAGATCGCCCATGACGTCGCCGGTGTAGGCGTCGGGAACCTTCACTTCGATGTTGTAGATCGGTTCCAGGAGAATGGGCCGGGCCTTCAGGAAGCACTCCCGGAAGCACATGATGGAGGCCATCTTGAACGCGAGTTCCGAGGAGTCCACCGTGTGGAAGGATCCGTAGTAGAGGGCGACCCGGATATCGATCACCTTGCTGTGGGAGAGCGGACCTCGCTCCATCGCCTCGACAATACCCTTTTCCACCGCGGGAATGAATCGCCCGGGAATCACGCCGCCCTTGATCTCGTCGGCGAACTCGTACCCATCGCCGCGCGGCTTGGGCTCCATGCGCAAATACACTTCACCGTACTGTCCGCGTCCGCCGGTCTGTTTCTTGTACCGGAAATGCTCGTCGGACTTGCCGGTGATGGTCTCGCGGTACGGGATTTTCGGGGCCTTCAGTTCGACATCGGTGTTGAACTTGCGCTTGAACCGGTCCACGATGACATCGATCTGCATTCCGCCCTGGCCTTCCAGAATGATCTGGCGGAGTTCGGGGTCGTTCCGGAAGTGGAAGGACGGGTCTTCGTCGTTCAGCTTGGAAAGTCCCTGTGCAATCTTGTCTTCCTCGCCCTTGACCTTGGGGTACACCGCCACGTCCATGGGCGGATCGGGGTACTCCATCGCCGGGAGTTCGACCTGCATGTGCTTGGAACACAGCGTGTCGCCTGTTTTTGTACCCTTCAGCTTCACAAAGGTTCCCATATCCCCGCTGTGAATCATGGGGATTTCCGCCCGTTCTTTGCCGATGACGCTGTAGATGAGGGTGGGCCGTTCGGAAGTGGACGAGGTCGAGTTGTAGATTTCATCTCCGGCCTTGTACGATCCCGAGAACACCCGGAAGAAGGAAAGTTCGCCGACATGGGTCTCCACCGCGGTCTTGAATATCTGGATGGCGAGCGGCGCGTCGTCGGACGGGTTGAGCTGGATGTCGCCTTCGGAACGCTTCCCGGTGACCGGAGGCATGTCGGCGGGAGACGGGGCGATTTCGATGAAAAGCTTCATGATCAGGTCAACGCCGACATTGGTATAGGAGTCCGCGAAGACGATGGGAATGAGCGTCCGGTCCAGAATGGCTTTCTTGATACCGGCGTTGACTTCCTCCGGGGAAAGACCGGTGTCGAAGAACTTCTCCATGAGGGTTTCGTCGCTCTCCGCCGCCGCTTCGATCAGTTTCTCGTGGAGTTCTTCCGCGTTCGCCTGACGGCTGCCGTCGATGGGGCCTTCGGTTCCCTTTCCGTTCCCGTCAACCTGGTAGGCATATTCCTTCATGGAGATGATATCGACAATGCGGTTTAATCCGACTCCAGGATTGACGGGGATCTGGACGGGAAGCGCCTTGATTCCGAAACGCTGCTGGATGTCGCCGAGGACCTCCATGGCGCGGGAATGTTCCTTGCCGCTGCGGTTGACCAGGATCATGCGCGGCATGGACTGCTTCTCGCAGAGTTCCCAGGCCGTCTCCGTCCCGACTTCCAAACCGGAAACCGCGTCTATGGCGATAATCGCGAAATCCGTGGCGCGCATTCCGGCGATCACATCTCCCACGAAGTCGGCATAGCCGGGGGTATCTATAACGTTCAGCTTGTGTCCCTGCCACTCGGTCTGAACCAGAGCGGAGTTGATGGACACCTTGCGGCTGATTTCGTCATCGAGATAATCGGAGCGGGTGTTCCCGTCATCCACCTTCCCCATGCGGTTGATGGCTCCGCTGGTATACAGAACGGCCTCGGTGAGCGTGGTTTTGCCCGATCCGGCGTTGCCGATGAGGACGACATTGCGGATGTCTTTAGTGTTGTAAACCTTCACCTCAATCCCCCTGTAATGGTGTGGTGTGTATGGTCATCGATTCATCAGCTCCAGAAACTTGGAATAACAGTTGCCATGAAAAACATCAAAACAATTTACGGTGATTCACAACGGTTGTCAAGAGGAGCTTCATTCCAATTATCAAATAACGCGCGGAACGTACCGTGCGTTCCCGTAATGATTTCTGGAAGGAATCAGGGGTAGCGGAGTGAGGAAACGGGAGGGAATCACTTCCCTCCCGCGTCCAGGTAGTCCAGCTCGGGCAGCGGGTTCACAACAGAAGACGCGATATTGGAAAGATGGAGGGCGATTCGCTTGAGATACCGGGCGCCGAGCGCCATCAGTACGGCCTGACGGGCCGAGTAGTCCGAATTGGCGACCGTTTCGATAATCTCCTCGAACTCCCGGCCAAGGTCCCGGCCGCGCTTGACGACATTCGAGGCAAGCTCGCGGTCGGAATTCTGGAAGGCCTGGGCGGTCTCCCGGAAAAGTCCGAGCACCTCGTCCTTCGTGCCGCCGAAGAGCGAAACGAGCACCTCGCGGTCACAGTTGTCGCCCTTGATCAGCTTCTGCAGCTCAAAGAAGTTCTTGACATAATCTCCCAGCCGCTCAGCGTCCTTGGAAACGCTGATCAGGGCCAGACACGCGGAATAGTTGCAGTTTTTGGTGGTCGAAAGATGCACGAGCACCCGTTTGCGGATATCGCGCTCCATGAAGTTGATGCTCTGGTCCTTCAGATAGATGTTCTCGGAAGACTCGTTCGCGTTGATCTCCCCGAGGAGAACCCTGAACGTGTAGGCCAGCATTTCTTCCGAGCTGTGGAGCATGGAAACGAACTCGCCGACCACTTTCGCGGTGAACGACTGTTGGTTCCAGACCTTGATAAGATCGATAATCATCGGTTATTCCTCAGAGAAAAACGATAAGTATAATCACCGTGTGCAACATCATATAGAGTGCCAGAAAGATGAAAAAGTTTCGTTTTGAAACCGCCGCGAAGCTTGCGATTGATTTCGCGGCCCAAATCGGTATCCGGCGCAGGGGAAGAAACACCGAAATCCCGTAAATGTTGAACAGAAGATGGGTGAAGGCGACGGTCATGGCCGCTTCCTTGCCGATGCTCAGAGCGGCGAGCATGGCGGTGATGGTTGTTCCAAGGTTGGAGCCGAGCGTATAGGGAAATATCTGCTCGATGGTCAGCATCCCGGCCGCGACGAGCGGAACGACCAGTGAAGTGGCGATGGAACTGGACTGAATCGTGGCGGTCAGCGCCAGGCCGAACAGCAGACTGATCAGTGTATTCCGGAAGAGATACTGGTTCAGGGTGCGCTCCACCCGCTGCATGACAATACCCTTCATGCTCTTCACGATCTGGGTAAGGGCGAAAAAGAGCGCTGCGAAGGAGATGATCAGCAGGATTACTCCGTGCGGCACCAACTCTCCGATCCGGTCTCCCACCGGCGCGATGATGTACTTCAGGGGACTGGCGAATGTAAGGCCGCCGATTCCCTCGAAAAGTCCGGAAAGGAAAATCGCCGATTTCTCCAGGAATCCTGTCGCGACCTGCAGCGGAAAGAACAGGAGAACGGCGAATATGTTGAACATGTCGTGCACGATGGAAGCGCCGAAGGACGGCTCAAACTCCTTCTTGCGCCCGAGATAGGCGAACGAAACGATGGTATTGGTGACCGTGGTCCCGATATTGGAACCCATGATGATGGGCACGGCGTGCTGGAGGCTCATGGACCCGGCGCCCACCATGGCCACCACAATGGAAGTGGTCATGGAGGAACTCTGCACCATGCTGGTAACCACCACACCCACGACAAGGCCGGTCAGCGGATCGGAAACGGCCATATCAAGAAAATGGGTGAATCCCGCTCCGAAAAGCTTGAAGGAATCACCCATGAGTTCGATACTGAGCAGGAACAGATAGACGAAGAAGATGATTTTTAACGATTCAAGAGCTAATGCAACCTTGACCAGAGCCGGATTCGCTCGTGAGTCCATGCTTTCTCCTGTTTTCTGGAAGCAGTCGCGCCGTAACATAATCCTAACATTTCCGGGGAGAAACAAAAAAAGCAGAAGGGCTCGCACTCTCTGCTTTTATCATATTTTATGGTGCCGAAGGGGGGATTTGAACCCCCATGCCCTTGCGAGCGCCGGTCCCTGAAACCGGTGCGTCTACCAATTCCACCACTTCGGCTACCAACGTATGAAAATATAATCTTTCCGGAACGAAAAAGCAACAGAAAGTTCGTTTGTGCGCGTGCCATCCGCGGGAATCGTTCAAAATTTCCGCGGGTGGCGCCGGCACGGGAACGGCGCCGCGTCCGGGGCAAATGACCGGGCGCGGGACGTCTGGATTATGGGGATGCAGGGCTTGAATTATCCCGCCAGGTCTTCCCGTATGGGAGAGAAGAAATCCAGCAGGACGGAAGGCTCGTCCATGGTCCAGGCGTTATGCTCCATCCCGATCGGCGCGTAGTAGAAGTCCCCGGGCAGAAGCGTGCGGACGTCGCCGCCCGCATTGAACCCCATTTTTCCGCTCACCAGATACCCCATCTGTTCGTGTTTGTCGTGGGTATGGAGCGGAAAAACTTTGTTCGGCGGGAAATGGTAGATAACCACCTGGATGTTGTTGGCGGTGAAAATGTACCGTTCCACGTTGCCTTCGACGATTTCTTTCTTGAGGTCGCTTTCGTTGAAAAAATTCAACAGTTTTTCCGGGTTCATCTTTTTTCCCTTCGGGTTGTGAAATGACGGGGCTTCTGTAAGCGGAAGGTCCGGAGGAAAACGGGAAATAATCCGTGTCCGGAGCGCCGAATGCCCGAGGAGATGCCCTTGTCGCCCTGCTTCCCGCTCGCGTCTCTTAATTTCGCGGGAAACGTCATCCCCGTCGCTTCAGGTTTCAGTTCCGGTCGTATCTTTTCAGGAGCAGGGATTGGTTGCGGTACTCCTTTATGACCTCATATCCCCAGATCGGCGGAAACACTTTGGCCGGATCAATATTCCCGAACCCCCGGTATTCACGGTCGATCAGGATATAGTCGAATCCATTGTCGGCGGCATACTCGGTAAGCGTGGAAAGATTGAACGGCCGGCCGGTTTTATGCATAATGATATATCTCGCGGCGTGAATGTCACGAATTTCAAACCGTCCGATTTCGTTGAAGATAAATCTTCCGGGCGCAAGCACCCGGCTCCCCGGGAGCATGCTCTGCGCATAGCGACTGTTTTCCCGGGCCACGGGCGTACGATTGCGATACGCCGAGGTCCCGGCTGAGAACAGGCCGTACCCGGCGTGCGCCGCGAACAAGACGAGTATGATTCCGGCATACAGCCTGTTCCGGGCGGACTCTCTCCTGATAACATATCCAAGCGTGATTCCGGTCCCGAGCGCGAAAAAGGGAATGAGCGGGAGGGCGTATTTGGTGGTGATGCTTTTCGCCGCCGCGCCCAGCGCCAGGAAAAGGATCAGAAGGTACCGGTAGAAAACTCCGTGCCGCTCCAGTTTTCGTGAAAAGACAGCCGGCAGTGTCAGGAGGAAAAGCACAGATATTCCGACAATTTCCGGAGTTCGGAAATATCTCCGGTGCTCTCCGAATATCTTCTTGAGCGGCGCGAGAATACCGTAATCAGTTTTCTCCACCACGAAATCATTGAAAAATTGCTCCCGGAACAATGCGACATGCCCGATGACATCATAAAAATAGGCCGAAGCAACGGTGAGAGAGATGGAAAGGAAAATCGCGGAAGTTTTCCATCGGCGATAAAGCAGCAGCGTACCGAAGCCAGCCGCGATGAATATGACGCCGTTCAAATGGGCGAGCACCGCCATACCGGCCATTATTCCAGCCGCAGCCGCTGAAACGGCGTGATTGTCTTCCGTAGTACGAAGCACGAAGAGAAAGCTGGCGAATCCAAGTGCCGAAAGAAGGAATTCGGGACGGTAGGTGTTCACGTACCGGAACACCAGCGGGCACATCAGAAACACCGTTATGGTTAAGAGAAAGGGAAGCATTCTCTCCGGCTCCCGCCGCCCGAGATACCGGAACATCATGATAACGAGCGCGAGACCGGAAAAAAGTGATATCAGACGGAGCAGGGGAAGATGGAACCCGCCCGCCCGGGTCAGAATACTGCCCAGGGTGATGAACAGTTTGTGCCGGATGAGCATTTGCCGGTCAAAACCGAACATCCCGGTCAAAAGCTTCTGGCTGGCGACACCGTCCCGGGCTTCCGTATACGCCTGTTCCCCCATCCAGGCCTCGTCCACATGGCATGGCTGTCCGGGGATTCCGGCCATGAGAAGAGCCGCCTGTACAAGTAACAGTGCAAGAATGCCGCCGAGGATGATCCGGCCTGTGGTGTGTATGTTCAGCCGCATATATTCCTTATATGACGTTACATGACCTTTTCCGGATATGCACGGAAACGAACGGGAGCGAGCGGTATCCCCCTCACCCCGTTCCGAACAGATCAAAACAGATCAAAGCGGAGGCGCGGATATCTTCACCGTTTCGCCGGTATCAGCGGAACGGTGGATGGCATCGAGCACCGCGGTCGACCGCCAGCCGTCATACGCGGTGACGTAGGGCTCACGGTCTTCGATAATAGCGTCAATGAAGCTGTTGATACAGGAGGGGAACGCCCCTACCCAGCGGTCGAAAACTTTGTAGTTGAGAAGAGAACGCGGCCATTTGAAACCTTCCGGAGAAGACATCTCGATCGCCTCCGTTTTACGGTCCAGATGAACGTGTCCCTGCTCGCCGACCACTTCCATGAACGAATCGGGCATAGCCGGGTGACTTTCAGGGTACACCCATGTTGATTCAAATGTGGCGAATCCGCCCCTGGAGAATTTGACCAGCCCCTGCATGGCGTCATAGGTGTCCCATCCGTGTTTTTCCTTCAGGACTTTTTTTACGCCGTACCCTTTGGCTTCCACTGGGTTGTCGTCGAACCACCAGGTCATGAGGTCAATATCGTGTCCGGAAAGGAACCACATGGGGGAGCTGTTCCGGGCCCAGGGAATCATTTTCGTGGGTACGCTGATGGGATTGTTCTTCCGTGCGTACCCCATGAGACATTCGCCGATTTTCCCCTGACGGATCATGTCGAAGGTCGCATGATACGGGGCAAGCCAGCGGTGGTTGTAGGATACCTGGAGTTTCATGCCGGTGGATCCGACCTTTCGAACAATCTCGGCGGCTTCGGTTTCGTCGGTGGTGAGCGGCTTTTCGACACAGACATGAATGCCGGCGTCGAGACAGGCCATCACCGGCTGATAATGCGCCCAGTCCGGAGTGGCAATGTAAACCGCATCGGGTTTCTCCGCGGCGATCATTTTCTCGAAATCGGCATATGAGCGGTCATAGCCGAGTTCCGCCTTGGCCGCATCCAGATTATCCTGTTTGAGGTCAGCGCCTGCCGTGATCCTGACCTGGGGGTTGCGCAACAGGGCGCGTCCAACATTTTTCCCCATGATGCCGAGCCCGATGATATTGATTTTGAGTTCCATGCATACTCCTTGAAAAATGCCAGAGTGATCAGCCCGGGGTATAAAAAACCCCAAAAGGGCTGCTACTTATGAATGTCATTGTACAGTTGCTATCCAATGATCTAATCTGCCGGTGCGTCAATGCGCTGCAGAGTTACCGCATGTCTACCTTCACCGGGTTTGAAAAACATTTCGCAAGAAATGCGGCGTGGTTCAACAGAGCGTTCTGTGATTTCGGCTGGCCAGCGCTCACCCGGTACCACGCGCCGAGACTCAGGCAGGAAACCGCCCCGCTGGCATCGGGCTTCAGTGTCAAAAAATGGCCCTGTGGCGTGTCGGTTTTACCGATAAAATCAGCCGGATTGAACACGGTCACATGGGCGATGGTTCCATACTCCCCAGCCGGAGCCCAGGAAACGAGATACCCGGCGCGTGCATTGAACCGGACGGTTTCGCCGTCGTTTGCCTGCATTCCAACCGCAACGGGGGAATTTTTCCGGGAGGGAATGATACGCACATGGTTTTCATGACGGCTGTCGAAGAGAGAAAATACCTGTTCCAGAATCAGTTCGCCCCGGTTGAGTGTTTTCACCGCCGCGCCCGCGCAGACCGCGCCGCCGCCAAACGCCCGGTGGACATAGCTTAGAGAGTCTTTTCCGGCATACAGGGGAACAAGCGTGTTCCCTTCGACAAGCGCCAGACCGCAGAGCCCTGGCTTTCCGCCGATGACGAAGGGGTCCACCCCCCACGTTTCCTCGTGATGGTATGAATCGGCGGGAAGATCGTGCAGGCGGAGATGGGCGAAGCTTTTGGCGAAATAATCAAGCAGGCCATTATAGGAACGGTAGGCGTTCACCTCGTTCTCCCAAGCGACATTCACCCCGCCGGTGTACCATTTTTCAAAAGCCTGGGTTTTTTCCGGATAGCGGGGCGCCTCTGTGCCCGAGGGGTTGTAGACGATTTCCAGTGTCTTTTTTTCACGGGGCGCAAGATCGACCAGGAACACCAGTTCTTCTCCATACCCGGCGGCGGGGACCAGACGAATTTGAGAAGGGATGTCCAGCGGTTCGAACCCATCGTCCGCCAGGCGCTTCACCCGGAAGAAAGTACGATTGAAATCCGGCGAAGTTGTCTGAATATCAGCCATCGGAATGATTACCGGCTCAGAGGGACGGGAAATATCCAATGGATTCGTTATGGTGACCGTTATTGTTTTCGGGTACTCGATCGGGTTTCCCGGCGGCATTTGCGTGGGTGCAAGGTCCGGGTGACAGAGCATCAGAACCGAAAGGAGAAGAATGTTTCTCCGCATGTGAATAGCCCCTTCTCTTTGAGACTGAGTTCCCGTTAAAAAGTATGTGAACCGGGACGGCGCAACTGCAGGCGAACCTCGGGAGCACGGCTCCTCAAAATGAGGGAAGGTCCCGCAGAATGCCCGCCCGGTCGGCGTGGGTAAGGTAAAATAATATGCCCCGCAATGGGTAAGACAGCGCTCCTTCCCCGAATACTCCGAGATTTCGTGACCGCAGTTGGTTCATGATCAGCGGATAGGGAAATTCAACATACTTCCGGTCTCCGGTGTAAACATATCCGAAATGGTATCCTCCCCATGGCATGCTGGTGTATCCGGAACGGTAGTCTGGATGAGAGATGTACATGAGTTCGCCGTCCGGAAACGTGAGGTCGCGGAGCGTGGAATCGGCGCACTTCAGGTACATCGATTTTGCCCGGGAATCGCCGGTGATGGCATGACAGCGCCCGAGAGCCTCCATGACGATGGCGTTGTGGAGAGGGGCCGTAGCCGTATACGGGCCGATGGTTATGGGGAATGATCCGTTTTCCATCTGTATGGTCTCGAGGTCGCCGAGAATTTTTCTTGCACCCTCGAGATAGCGTTCATCTCCGGTTTCATCGTACATTACCGACAGTGCGAGCAACGGCCATCCCAGGTTTCGGGCGCCGTTCCACTTCGCATTGTACACGGGAGCGATCCAGCCCGCTTCGATGGCCCGAAGCAGATGGTCCGCTACGCCTCGGGCCAGGTCAAGATACCGGGCGTCTCCGGTGAGATGCCCGGTCATGAGCAAACCCTCGAGCCACTCGTGATTGGGCGCGACACTGGATCCCGGAATGGCTTCGGCGTTGTACTGGATGTGATTCGGGCCATGGATGCGAATGCCGCCCGTTTCGACCGGAGTTCGGGTCGAGTGGTGAACGACATCAATGTCGGCCGTGTGCAGCGCCGCGCTTAGCGCCCGTATCCAGTATCTGCGTTCGCCGGTGCGCAGATACATGAGCCAGGCCACCCAGGGGGTGTCATAGGCATTGTTCTGCATGAAGCTTCCCCGCTCGCCGCTGCCCGCTCCCCTTGAATCGCCGTAATCGATCATCCCCCGCCCCACCCCGCTCTCATATGCCACAAAGGCAGCCCGGAGAGCGCGCTCGATCAGGGGGTACTTATGGGGACTGTATGGAAAGAGGTCGCCCAGCGCACCGCTCTCCATATGGCGGGGACTCCAGGGCATAACCGGAGACTGCCAGCGAAAACAGAGTTCACGGGATCCGGCCGACTCCGCATCGCCTTCATGGAAGGCCATAAGGATGGTATGTTTTTTCGCCCACCCCTGTCTGAATATAAGAGGCTTTTTCTCGGAAGGTGGATACAGATCGACAACAACACTGTCCGGGAAAGCGCGGACCGCCTTCGGATAGTTCTGACTCATTTCCGCGATGGAAACAGTTAAGCCTCTGAATCCGTCGGAAGCATCAACCCACCATCGTGAGCGAGCCTCGCTTTCATAACCGATGCCGGTCACTTCCGTGCCGTCGTGGCGCTCCATCACAGCGCCGCCGAACACCCCGAAGAAATCGTGTTCACCCGAATATATCCGGAAAGGGTGTCCGAAATTCCAGAATTTATCGATCTTATACTCGGATGTCGTTCCCCGGAATGCCCCCGACGGTGCGGAAAGCGATGTAACGAGGCTGAGCGAAGCCACTTCCACCGAATCGGCGGAATCACGGTTGGTGAAGCGGTACTCTGCCTCACACCATGGCTTCCCGGCATAGAAAACCGTTCTGCAGATGTAATCGAAAAGCGCATTCCCCGACTCGTCGCGATGGACCCCCTCCGCCCGGATGATGGCCCGAAGAGGGCCGCTTTCCTCTACAACCAGCTTGCTGGCGCCGTCACGGGCGGATTCATACACACCGCCGCCGACGGTTATGATTCTGAAGCCGTTTTCTCCCCCCGGGCTCAGCATTTCCCGGCCATTAACACGGACGCTGTCAAAGAGGCGGAACCCGCCCTGACGTATGTAAACCCGCATGGCGCCGGTATCTACGGTTAAACCGTCATTTCCGGAGGAAACCTTGACGGTGGAGGCCAGACGGAGTGATTTCACCGGCTCATTCCAGATCAAGCGCCAGTGTTCAATCCGTTGAGCTTTCAGGTCGGTCAGGAAAAAAACATGAGCCCAGCGAACAGATCCGTCCGGCCAGGTTGAGAGCGTCTTCACCTGAACCGGAAGACGCTCACCTGACGGCGCGTAGACGGCAATGGCGGCAGGGTCGAGAAGTTCTCCAGTCCGGAAGGGGAACCCAAGACCGACCGGCCATCCCCAACGGTCGAGACCGGAGGGCTCTTCCAGGCGAATCACCGTTTCCCCCGCGAATGACACCGAGACGCCGAAGATAAGCAGCATCGCGGTGAGCGAAAGCACGCGTCCGATAACCCGGTGAATACTCATGGTCTTCCTCCACAAGGAAGTACTGGCGAACGGAATCAGAGTACGTGGTACTTGTCCCACATATCCCGCATGGTTGCGCCGTCGCTGAGATTGCCCCGAATCTCGGTTTCAACGTCAACCCGCTTCGCCGCTTCGCGGATCACTTCCATCTCGATTTCCTTCGGGATGAGAATGATTCCGTCCAGGTCCGCAAAAACAATCTGTCCATGCTGCACCCGGCGTCCGCCCAGAATGATCGGGCAAGCATAGTCAACCACCATTACCCGGTCTGTGGTGTCTATCGGTGAAACGCCGCGGGAGAACACCGGGAAGCCTCTCTGAATGATCTTTCTGGCGTCACGGGTGTAGCCGTCTACAATGCACCCTCTCCCGCCGCGTTTGGCCATGGCCAGGGCGGAAAGTTCACCCATGATGCCGGGCTCAATGGGCTTATCCGAGGAGCAGACACATACCTCCCCGGGCTTGAGACTGTCGATGACCTCAATGGCGAGTTTATATGGATCCTCGGTCCCGGTTTTCGCGGGAGCGTTCAGCAGAGTTCTTGCCCGGCCAGCACAGGTTGCCTGCGGAAAAAGGGGGCGAATCAAGGCATGAGGGCTGACCGCGCATTCACGATACCCCATTTCATCAAGAATATCTGAAAGTGCCCCCGCGTAGAAATGCTTTTCCATGAAATCGAACATTTCGATTTCATTCCCGAATTCCATTGCAGTCTCCTCTCCTCTCGGCAGCATAACCACCGAAGTCATGGTTAGATTCAATGCAGTGTTGGTTCTGAAGCATCCGATAAGGTACAAGTATTTCTTTTCATCCGGTGATTCACGTCAGAACGCCCGGTACCGCCTGTTCACTGCACGGGTAAAGCATTCCGGCTTCTTGGGCGGATTCCGTCCGAAGATGGTAGCCGGGCGCGGCCCGGGAGCAGTAAGAAAAGGAACGGACTCACCGGAAACGGCAATGGGCCTGATGAGAGAACGTACGGTTCAGCAGTTCTCCATTGACGAAATTTTCCCGATACGGCGGACATGTCGTTCCCCGGCGGAGAACTCCTCATTGATGAATGTTTCGACAATAGCCTGCGCCAGAAGTTTGCCAATCACCATTCCACCCATTGCCAGTACGTTGGCATCGTTGTGCTGTCGTGCCATGCGTGCGGTAAACTCGCCGGTGCAGAGTGCAGCGCGGATTCCGGCCCGCTTGTTGGCCGCAATGGATATTCCCACTCCCGTTGCGCAGACGAGAATGCCGTAACGAACATGGCCGGAGATTACCATGTCGCAAACTTTTTTCGCGAAATCAGGGTAATCAGCCGAATCGGAGCTGTACGTGCCGCAATCTATCGGCTCGTGTCCCTGTGCACGAAGCGTTTCGAGCAGAAATAATTTCAGTTCAAGGCCGGCATGGTCCGAGCCAAGCGCCAGTTTCATATATCCTCCGCCCATTGTTTCAGGCAAATATTTTTTGAAGACAACGTCAACGATTGACCGCAAAAAGTATAAACGCTATATTGATTCGAGTTAACACAATATGATACACTATACTCGGGGTGACAGTCAAGGTTTGAAACACATGGACAGTCTGAAAGTCATTGAAATCTTTGCGAGCATCCAGGGAGAATCGTCCCTGCAGGGACTTCCCACCGTCTTCGTTCGGCTTTCCGGGTGTAATCTCCGCTGCAGTTATTGTGATACGGTTCATGCTTACAGCGGGGGTGAGGACATCTCGTTAGAAAGTATTCTGGAGAGGGTTGCCGGATTCGGAATCCGTCGTGTGTGTGTGACCGGAGGCGAACCGCTGCTCCAGACCGCCACACCGGAGTTAGTTCGGTATCTCGTCTTGAGCGGGTCTCAGGTCAGTGTGGAGACCAACGGCACTTTCGATGCTTCAGCGCTTCCCCCGGAAACGATTCGGGTCATCGATGTCAAATGCCCGGGAAGCGGTGAAGGCGGGACGATTCACCCGCACAACCTCGAACTGGTTCGCGCCACTGATGAATTTAAGTTCGTGTTGTCCGGACGGGAGGATTTTGAGTTCGCGCGAACATTCGCCCGGAAACATCGTCTGCCGGACCGCGCTTCAGTGCTCCTGTCGCCGGTGTGGGAAAGTCTTGAGCCCTGTACGCTCGCGGACTGGATTGTCCGCGAGATGCCGGATGCCCGTCTCAACCTCCAGTTGCACAAGTATCTGTGGCCGGGAGAATCCCGCGGCAGATGAATTGTTGCCGGTCTGCCGCCCTGTAATCATATAATCAGGAAAGGGGAAAATCATGAATAATCGCACCATTTCCCTCCTGGCAATATTATTGTTACTCTGCATCGCGCCCGCTCACACGCAGGATACGCCGACCGCGAACGGGGAGCGTTTTATTGACAAGCGGGTGCGGTCTTTCATGGAATCACACCGGGGTCGCTGGCGGGACATGAACGTTCCCGAATCGGATGGGCGGATGTTGTATGATATCATTGTCAAGAATGGATACCGCCGCGCTCTGGAAATCGGCACATCAACCGGGTTTTCCGGCATCTGGATCGCCTGGGCGCTTTCCCGGACCGGGGGAAAACTGATAACCATCGAGATCGATGAACGGCGTCATCGCAGAGCCCTGGAGAATTTTCGTGAAGCCGGGCTTGATGAATTTGTCGACGCTCGGCTCGGGGATGCCCATAACCTTGTGCCAGAGTTGGAAGGACCCTTCGATTTCGTTTTTTCCGACGCTGACAAAGAGTGGTACACGCGGTATTTTACGGCGGTCTATCCAAAGCTGGTACCGGGGGGCTGCTTCACTGCACACAATGTGCTCAATACCGGTCAGCCGGGAATTTCGGAGTTCATGGCCTGCATTGAAGCCCACCGCGAACTGGAAACTTCGGTTATTCGTTCCAGCGGTTCCGGAATATCCGTGAGTTACCGGGAAAAAACTGCCGAGAAGCGATAAGCTGCTCTTTCGGCGGATTTTTGTCGGGACGGTTGCACGGAGAGTTGCGCGTTTTCCAAGTGTCTCCGGGAGTGTCTTTGCAGCGATCTACAGATGTTTTGCTTGATTTTCACCTTTTTCTGCTCGATATTAGACTGGATAATGGGACATTTTGGACACATGCGAAACAATCATTCGGAGGACTGACCGTGCCGGAGAGATACCTCTTGGATTTCGAGGAGCCCCTGCATCAAATCCGCGAGAAAATCCGCGAGATGGAAGAATGGGCTGAACGCGACCCGGATCATGCCCGTGCCGAAATCAGCCGTCTTGAGGAACAGGAAGCCAGGCTCGGAAACGAAATTTACGGGAAGCTCAGTAGTTGGCAGCGGGTCCAGATTGCCCGTCACCCCAACCGTCCCTATACGCTCGATTACATTGCCATGATGACAACCGAGTTCACCGAACTCCACGGTGATCGGTATACCGGAGATGATCCCGCCATGATCGCTGGATTTGCCCGGATCGACGGCATTCCCGTAGCAGTAATCGGACAGCAGAAGGGGCGGACAAACGAAGAGCGCATCTACCGGAACTTCGGAATGTCCAATCCCGAGGGATACCGCAAAGCTCTCCGCGTCATGAAACTGGCGGAGAAGTTCAACCGACCCGTTGTAGCATTTGTCGATACCCCCGGAGCGTTTCCGGGAGTGGTTGCTGAGGAACACGGCCAGGGAGAGGCGATCGCCCGGAATCTTCTTGAAATGAGCAGGCTCAAAACGCCGATTGTGGTGACCATTATCGGCGAAGGCGGATCCGGAGGCGCCCTGGGCACCGGTGTCGGCGACAGAATTATCATGCTTGAAAACGCATGGTATTCGGTGATCGCCCCCGAATCCTGCTCAACCATCCTGATGCGGACGCCGGACAAGAAAGACAAACTGGCCGAGGAGCTTAAACTCACCGCACCGGAACTGAAGAAGCTCGGGATCATCGACGAGATTATCAAGGAACCGCTGGGGGGTGCGCAGAATGATCCTCATTCGGTTGCCGACCTCATGCGGAAAGAGATTGTCAGGGTACTTTCCGAATTACGTAAACTTCCTGCCGCCGAACTTGTCCAGAAACGGTTCGACAAGTTTCGGAACATGGGACGCTGGACGGAGAAGTGAGCGATCGTCCTGGCAAAAAGAGGAATTGATGCGTTTTCGTGGATGTCACCGCAGCGCAATACGGGTACGGTATGCGGAAACTGACCGCATGGGAGTGGCATACAACGGGCATTATCTGACCTGGTTCGAAGTGGGGAGAACCGAACTCCTGAGGGATCTGGGGCTCCCCTATTTGGAAATGGAACGTCGGGGGTTTCTGCTCCCCGTAATAGAGTCGGGAGTGAAATACCTGAAACCGGCGCTCTATGATGAAGTCTTAACCATAGAGACATCCATTGGGTGCAGGCCAGGGGCGAGAGTGCATCTCGAATACGCCGTGACCCGGGAAGGCGAAACGATCGCCACCGGGTTCACCGAACACGCGTTTACGGATCGGGAACTTCGACCGGTCAGACCGCCTTCCGACCTGCTGGAAGCGATGCGCGCTTTCTGGCAAAAGGTCCATGAATCCGACAGGAGCCAAACGTGATCAGCAAGGAACTTCTCGATATCCTGGTATGCCCCGTCTGCAAAGGGGAATTGGTATACGACCAGGAACGGAACGTGCTTATCTGCAATGAATCCCGCCTTATTTTTCCGATCGAGGACGATATTCCGATCATGCTTCCGGAGAAGGCGGAAAAATTTTAACTTTTTTCTTGACCGTTTGTTTTCCACCACGGTATATTATCGTCAAGTTGGTTGGTGTGACAATATTCGCAAATAGAAACCGGATGCAGGAGGCGCCTATAGTCTTTCGGTAAGGGGCAAATAAATTGCTTTACTATTTCATGGTATGCAACATGCAATATGTGCATTCCATCCCTTACGATTGACTGATAGGCGTGTTCGGCACTGTTTCGTCTAGTCGGGCGTGAGGGTTTCCGTTACTCTCCGCCATTTTTTTTTGAGAGAAACGATCATGAGACATGCTGCGAAAGTCATCGGGATCATGCTTTCCCTGGGCCTTCTACCGGTATTTACCGGCTGGAACACGGCGCACGCTGATGTTATCGTCACTGCGTCAAATGCCGGCGGTCTCACCCTTTCCTACCGCGCCGAGAATATCAGCACAGATTCCCTTCAGGTTGACGGAAAGGCTTTTCTTCGATTTTCATGCGAAGGTCACACCGGAAGCGGCTCTATCGGCGCTCCGTACCTGCCCGCTCGTACTGTTCTTTTTGCAGCACCCTCCGGCAGCCTTCCCACAGTCGAGGTCTCGGTACACTCCCGCAGAATTATGAGCGGAGTCACTGTCGCCCCCCGTCCTGAGCTTACAGACGACGGTTCCGGGTTTACCCGGGAAGTCTATCGAACTGACCCTGTCCATTATGCCATGAGCGGATATCAGCCGTCCTCTTTCGCTCTGCTTGGCGCGGGTCACGAACGTGACTCAGTAACGTTTTGGGAACTGAAGCTCTCCCCCATCCTGTTTGACGCTCACATCTCAACCGCCACCATTGCGGACAGTCTCACGGTGACGGTTTCATGGAGCGGCAGCGTTGCAGGGCTTGAGGCTTCTTCCCGTGTTCCCGGAGATGTGCTGAACCGTTCCATGGTAATTTCAGATTCGCCCGTTCGTCCGAAATCTTTGGGCAGGGAGACAAATCCCTTCGCCACAGGCGACTGGTACAAAATCGCGGTTTCAGACAGCGGTGTGTACTCGGTGACCGCCTCCGAGTTGGCCAAGTCGGGATTTCCGGTGGGTACCGTGCGGGTCGGCGAAGTCAGGGTATATTACGGTGGGGGGAAGGTTCTGCCAACCACACCCGGCCCTGTTTCGGATGCGGCTTTTCGGGAAATCGCCATTAAGATTCGCGACATCAATGGCGACGGGTATTTCGGCCAGGAGGACAGCTTTCTTTTTTATGGCGAGTCCCTGTCGCGTCTTATCCTGAGTCCGGATGGCAAGGCGGTTACATTCCAGAACCATCCCTATTCCAAAACGAATTTCTATTGGCTCACCCGTTCTTCGGAGGGGACGCCGGTCCGGATGGAAACCCGCTCCCAAACGCCTGCGGATACTCTGCCCGTCCGTTCCACATATCGGGAAAAGATTCATATTGAACGGGAAACCAATCTCGAATACGGCGAATCCGGCATTGAGTGGTACTGGGATTCGGTCAAGGGCACATCATCAAAAGCCTTTTCTTTCAACACCCCCGGCGGCGTTCCCGGTGATTCGGTCCGTATCGCGGTCAATTTCCTGAATCCGACGGTGCAGAAAGGCGGGTCGTCGATAGCGCCGTTGCATGATCTTGAAATACATATCAATGATATCGGTCCGTTCAGGCATTACAATCCCGCACTGGCGACCAGCCGTTTTACCGTTACCGTGCCCGGGGCGCTTGCGGAAAATGGTAATCTCTTGAAAATTCGCCGTACCACCGGCGACCCTGTTGATGCAATCCTGCTTGATTGGCTCGAAGTCGAGTATAACCGAACACTGAAGTATTCTGCCGGCGGAGTAGAATTCAGAGTGATGGGGAGCGGCGCTCCGGAGCGGTTGTTGTTGTCTGCCGCTCCGCATGGCGATCTACTGGTGTTCGATACCACCGATCCCTACCGGGTTGTTGAGTATACCGGTAAATTATTCGATGCATCGACACAAACCTTCTCTTTCCGGGCAGATCTCACCGATGGGCGCTATACACAATTTCTGGTGTGCGACACCGGGAATTACCGGAAAGCGGCGTCCATCACCCGGAAAGGGCGTACGGACCTCCGTAATCCGAACAACAGCGCCGAGTATCTCATTCTCACCCCCAAAAACTTCATGGGGGAAGCGAATCGTCTCGCCCAGTGGCGTGGACGCGATTCTTCCGCCGACCCGCTTCGAACAAAAGTAGTCGATGTGGAGGATATCTATGACGAGTTTGGATGGGGAGTGTACGATCCGACATCAATACGGGATTATTTGCAGTATCTGCACGAGTACGGCCAGCCGCAGTTGAAATACTGCTGCTTCATGGGCGATACCACATACAAGTTCAAGAATATCAACGCCAGCCAAACTTCAAAAAACTGGATTCCCACCTACACCAGGAAGACCATAACCACAGACGATTACTTCACGTGGTTTGACACTTCGCTCCGCCCCTATATCGCCATTGGGCGACTGTGCGTCAATACGGCGGAGGAGTCGAAACTGCTGGTAAACAAGATTATTGACTACGAGCAGAACCCCGAGCAGGGTCCCTGGCGAAACAGAGTCCTGTTGATAGCGGATGATACGACCGGCCAGGACGGCAAAGGTGATGAGCTGGATTTTACATTGAATATCGAGCAATTCGACCGGATGAGCTATATTCCGCAGAATATGGAAAGAATCAAAATCATGGGTGTCGAATACCCGATGGTGAATCTGCAGAAACCGGATGAAACAGAGGATTTGCTGGAAGCATTCAACGACGGTTCTGTTCTGGCCCTCTATATCGGACACGGCAACAAGACCCTGCTGGCGCACGAGCACATCCTTGTCGGAGCCCGTGACATCGAGCGGATCAACAATGCGGGACGCCAGCCTCTTTTCTTCATTGCGTCCTGTTCGGTGGGAAATTTTGACCGCATCGATTTTACCTCCCTGGCGGAAATGCTTCACCTCAGAAACGGTGGAGGATGTATCGGTGTTGTCGCCGCCACTCGTGAAACGTACAATAGTTCAAATAATGACCTTGCCGAACAGTTTTACCATTATCTCTTCAACACCGATGCAAACCCGGAGCATCGTATCGGTTTCGCGATGCAGCAGGCGAAGCGCAGTGTCGCCAATCACGATTTCGAGACGAACTTCGCCGAACTGTACATCCTGTTCGGTGATCCCGGGCTAAGACTCTCGGCTCCACGGTATACCGTGGCTACTTCGACTCCGACAACGCTACATCAGCTTGGAAAGACGCCTGTCGCCGGGAGCATCAGTGACAACGGCCGTACCGTGCCCTTTAACGGAACGCTTCACATTACCGCCCGGGGGCCCATACAAAGAAAACAATACATCACCCACCGGGGAAGTAATCTCTACTACACCATGCCGGGGAAAGTGTTCTTTCGCGGAAACGTTCCCATCGGTGAATCCGGGTTTTCAGCCGCATTCGTCGTTCCCAAGGATGTTGAGTCCGGCACCACGGATTCTCGTGTCATGCTCTTCGCCGAAGGGGAAAACAATGCGGCTTCCGGCATTGTAGACAAAATCGCCGTTGCCGGGCTGGATCCGAACGCCCCGGAGGATACCGCCGGTCCGGAAATACTGGTTTCCTTCGACGGGAAGCCTTTTGAGGACGGCGACTTTGTCAAACGGCAGCCGGTCCTTTCCGCGACACTGTCCGACCCCTCCGGTATCAACGTATACGGAAATCGTGGGCATAATGTTACGGTGACCATAGACAATTCGGATATGTTCGTTCTCACTGATAAGGTGACAGCAGCGGGAGGATACGCCACCGCGACCGTGGATTTCCATCTGCCCCAGCTTGTGCCCGGTGAGCACACCCTGGTAATAAGCGCTTATGATACTTACAACAACGTAACTAAAAAGGAAGTGACACTGAACGTGGTCGGGAGCGATACCGGCGATGTCGCAATTCGCGAACTCCTGAACTATCCAAATCCGATGCGCACCGAAGGCACGACGTTCACGTTCAGTCTCACCGACGACGCCGGTTCCGCCGATATAAAAGTGTATTCTCAATCCGGTCGGCTGGTGGATACCATACGGTTCAGCGCTGGGTATGGCTTCAACCGTGTTTTCTGGAAACCCGCCTCGGAGATTGCCAATGGAGTGTATTTCTATAAACTGACCGTCCGCAGCCTGAACGGCCGAAAATCAACGAAGACTGAAAAATTGATTGTAATGCGATAGCCATGTTTTGGAGGGTTAATCATGAAACGTATCATTGTACTCATCCTTCTCCTGATCGTTGCTTTTACGACGGCGGGCAAGGTGTATGCAACAAATGAGAGTCAGGCCGCGGTTCTTTCCCTGCTCATCGAACCGGGCGCAAAACAGGCGGGCATGGGTGAAGCATACACCGCCATATCCGACGATGCCTCCGCCGGCTTCTACAACCCCGCCGGACTTGCGTATCTTGATCCGGAGAAGAAGAATCTCCAGTTCATGCATACCAACTGGCTCCCGAAGCTGGCGGACGACATGTACTACGAGTATCTTGGATATGCACAGCATTTCGAGGGATGGGGCAACTTCGCGTTCAATCTCGTGTACTTCAACATGGGCGAACAGGTCATCACGAATTCAACATCATCGGAAGGTATCGGGACCTTCAGCTCTTTCGAACTGATCGCGTCCGGTTCGTATGGGGCCGCGATGACCGACAATCTTTCTCTCGG